>DASUPX010000299.1:0-8921 GCA_036280905.1 Rubrobacter sp.
CGTGCCGTGGAAGAAGCCTTCCGTAAGGGGTTTGCCATCCCCCTGGTCGTGCACGTTGGTCTTGTAGCCAGCCTCGTGTAGCACCTCGGCTACCTTGTTGTGAACGTCTTTGCCGTTGACGCCGGCCTTTACCATGGCGAGAGCCGCCTCCTGGCTCTCCAGAACGGCGTCGTACATCTCCTGCAGGCCAGCGTCTGGCTCGCCCTTCACGAAGGTTCGGGTCATATCCGAGTAGTAGCGAGTAGACAGGTCAACGGGAAAGATGTCCACGATGATCGACTCTCCCGCCCTCAGAGGGCCGTGCCCGCGCTCGTGCGGGTCGGCTCCCTGCGGGCCCCCCGCGACGATGGTGCCGTCTGCGGAGCAGCCGCGCCTGAGCAGCTCAACGTCTATCTCCCCGCGCAGCCTCTCGCTCGTCAGCGGCTCACCACCCCACTCCAGCGTCCCGTCCTGCCCCACCCCGGCCTCTTCCAGTATCCCGACGGCGTGGGCGCAGGCCGCCTCCACGGCCTCCTGGGTTCTCTCGATGTGGGAGATCTCCTGTTCCGTTTTGGAGCGCCGAAGACCGTCGAAGACCTTGCCGTCGGGCTTGAGGGTGATGCCGCGGGCCCGCAGCTCGTCGGCGTACGCGATGCCGAAGCCAGCCGGTACGAGGAGGGGGGAGTTCGTGGCGCCCAGCTCGTCGAGCAAGTTGGCCACGGCGGCGGCGTACGCTTTCGCGCCGCTCTTGAGCTCGCGGGCCAGGCGCATGATCCCCAGCTCGTCGTAGGAGAGGAGCCTGTCCACGGGGGCCTCCTTCTCGGCCCGCCCGTACTCCAGGGACGAGACGGCCAGATAGGTCTCTCCCGCGACGCGCAGGCAGATCACCGGGTCTGGCGCGAGGAACCCCGAGAGATGATAGGCGTCGGCGTCGTGCTCGGGCGCCCCGATGACCAGCAGGTTCTGACCCTCGTCCTTGACCATAAAACACCTTCCCGTGACAGCATCGCTCTAGCGCCCCATTCTACTACGGGCGAAATACAGCCCCGCGAACAGATATAATCGGCCATAGATGCAGAAGCAACGCGACATGTACGACCGGATAGAGAAGGCCCTCGACCAGGTCCGCCCGGCGCTGAAGGCCGACGGCGGAGACGCGAGGGTGGTGTCTTGCGACGAGGAGACCGGTGCCGTCAGCATCCAGATGCTGGGTGCCTGTAAAGGATGCCCGCTCTCCCAACTGGACTTCGTCTACGCCATAGAAACCCTTATCCGCCGCGAAGTCCCCGAAGTCGGCGAAATAATCGCTGTCTAGCACGCTCCGGCTACGCCGGAACGTGCTACTTTTCTTGCGTTGCGGGGCGCAGGGCGCCGGGCGGGAGTGCTTTTCTGGCTTCCGAGAGGGAGTCTATCGCCCTTTTGCGGCCGTGACGGAGCCTGAAACGTCGGATGAAGGAGGCGTTGGGGAGGGCTTCGTTGGTCAGGTGTGTCAGGGTGATCATGTCGTTCGCGCAGGCCCTGTAGCCGATGGCGCACATCTCGATTCGGACCTCGTCCGAGGGGGACTCCTCGAGCGACCTCTGGATCTCCTCGGCCCTCTCCACGATGGCGCGGGAGAGCGCCTCCGGGGAGTCCGCGCGGGAGGCTCGTGACCTGTAATCCACGATCGCCTCGGGGGAGAGCCTGCGCAGGCCGCGGACTCGGCCACCGAATATTCGGCGCAGGATGAAGGCCGCGAGCAGCGTCAGCGGGATTATGGCGATGTGGTACAGGGCCACGCCCGACGTCATAGCGAGCACCGCGAGGACCACTACCTCGGCTACCAGTATCGAGGTTAGGTAGAGCTTGAACATCCTCTCCGCCACCGTCTTCGAGGGCCTTCAGTCTATGTTTCGGAGAGAGATTTCGCAAGCGCGAACCCGACGGACTGTATAATCTCGCTCGTGAAGAACGATAAAGCCCCAGAATTCGATCTGCAACGCCCCTTCACGAGCACCATCTCCGTGCTAAGGGCGGTGCTTTTCTCCCCGAAGACGTTCTACTCGAACCTCGAAGTCGACGGTCCCATGAGGGAGCCAGCCATCTTCGCGTTGGTGGTCGGCGCGGTCTCGGGCGTCCTCGGTGCTGCCCTCGCCCTGACTTCCAACGTGCTCTTCGGCGACTTCGGGGCCGGCGATCTGCGGGCGGCGCTGGTCGGCGCCGTGCTCTTCGCCGTGCTCTCGCCGGTCGGGGTAGGTGTGGCGGCGGCGATCTACCTGGTCTCGATCAGGACGTTCGTCGGGAAGGTGGCGGGTTTCGCAGAGGTCTACCGCATGGTTGCCTACGCCGCCTCCGTCCTGGTCCTCGCGTGGATACCAGTACTCGGGGCCTTCGCGTTCACCTACGCCCTCATGGTGTTGATGGGGTTGGCCATCCAGAGCGCCTACAAGACTTCTTTCATCACGACCGTCATCACGGTCTTCGTCGGTTTCGTGCCCGTCGCCTCGCTACTGGTCTGGGTCGCCGTCAACCAGTTAACTCTCTAGAGAGGGCCTCGTACTCGCGGAGGTCCCGCTCCGCCCTCTGTCGGACAGCTCCCGGTATGTGCGCCCGGCCCGCCGGTCCATAGCGTTCCAGGATGAGGCGACGCGAGATCTCCAGGTACGCCCGCCGCACCGAGAGCTCGGCAGGTACGGTCATCTCCCTGGGGAACACGCGGTATGAGCTCTCCTCGCGCGTACCCAGGGCGGGTGACTCGATCCCGTGCTGCGCTCTGGAGCGGATCCTGCGCTCCCACCTCTCGCGCAGCCCCAGCATCTCAGGCGTGTCCGGGACCACGTTTAGGGGGCCCGTCTCGAACGCGTCCTCGGGGGTGAAGCCGAACGTCGCTTCCAGGAGCCCGGCGCTCTTGCCCGCGCCCCGCAGCAAGAGGTACTCGTACTCGCTTCGCAGCAAGACGAGTTGCGCGTCGTAGTAGGCGTCGAGACCGTCTCGCGCCGGGCGTTCGGCATCGAGCCCACGCTCCGCGAGCCGCGCCGTGACCGCGTCCACGCGGGGCCGAAGCCGCGAGCGTTGCCGGAGGAAGAGGCCGCCGCCGCTGGCCAGCCCGGCCCCCACGGGTATCGCGGCCGCGAAGGGTCCGGCCCAGGCCGTGCCGAATACGGGGGCCGAGAGCAAAACCAGCGCGCAGGTGGCCAGAACGGCGGCGAGGCCCAGCTTCGTTGCCCGCTGCGCGCCGCCTCCCGCTTCCCTGCGGAGGCGCCCCAACTCGTACCACAGCTCCAGGGCCTCGTTTTCGGGGGCTGGTGTGCGCGGGCGTTGCACGATCCCTATTCTACCCGCATGACAGACAGTGCCCGGAGGGCCGCCAGCGCCCTCACAAACGCGCTCAACCCTTTCGTAATCTTCACGGCGCTCTACGCCCTGGTGGCGCTCTCCTATGCTGGCATCGCGCGTGGGCTCCTCTTTCTGGGTGTTGAGCTCCTCTCGGCCGCGGGCGTGGCCGGGTACGTGCTTTACATGCGGCGGCGCTCACGGGTGGGGGATTTCTGGATGTCCGCCCGCGCCGAACGCCTCTCTCCCGCCCTGATCCTGCTCGCCGCTTTCGTGGCGCTCCTCGCCGTCCTGTTCCTGCTCCAGGCCCCTGCGGAGCTGTTCCTGTTGGCGCTCTCCATGGGGATCGCGAGCGCGGCGGTGGCCCTGATCACGCTCCTCTGGAAGGCGAGCGCCCATTGCACGGTCGCGGGGCACGCCGCCACCGCGGGGCTCCTGCTTCTCGGACCGTGGGGCCTCCTCTTCCTCCTGATTCTTCCGCTCGTGATCTGGTCCCGGATCGCCATGGGCGCGCACACCCCGCTGCAGGCGCTCGTGGGGACGGCGATCGGGGCCGCGTTCGCGGTGCTCACCCTGATGTAGCGAAAGGGAGGGCACCGCGGCAAGCTCGTCGCTACCCGGGTCGGCGTGGGGATGATCTGGGGTAGTACGGCTTCTGTATACTGATGTCTGGCCAGTAACGGATGGTCGGAGAGATGGCAAGGGTGGAGTCCGAGAAGCTAGAACCGGAAGAAGAGCACAACGGCGCCGACCGGGGCGTCGCAGGGCCCACGTATGCACGCGGGATCCCCGGGGACGACGTCCGGTGGCTGCGCTCGATCGTAGAGAACACCATGGAGATCGTGAAGATCGTGGCCCTCGATGGCACCCTGCTCTACGCCAACCCCGCTTTCGAGCGTATCCTAGGCTACGATCCCAGGGCAACGATCGGCACGATGAACGTGCTTGACCACATTCACCCGGACGACCTGGAGCACGTTGGCAAGGAGACGGAGAGAGCCCTATCGGAGGGAGGTACGGCCACGAGCAGGGCCGAGTACCGCTTCCGTCACGCCGACGGCTCCTGGCGCTGGCTGGAGAGCGTGAGTATATATCTAACTGACGACCCCGCCGTCGGTGGCGTGGTGGTAACCGTGAGGGACGTTACCGAGCGCAAGGAGGCCGAAGGGGCGCTCAGGGAAAGCGAGGAGCGATTCCGCGCCCAGTCAAGGGAGTTGGCCCTCCTGCACGGTGTTCGCTCCGCCGTGGCGCACGAGCTGGATGTATCCGGCGTTCTCTCCCGGGCGGTCGAGGCCATAGTCGATACCTACGGTTACACCGGTACGAGCGCCTACCTGCTCAGGGGCGGGGAACTGGTGCTGGAGAGCCAGGCCGGATCCCACGATGCGATCGAACGCATCCCCCTCACGGAGGGCGTCTGCGGGCGAGCCGTCCGTACCGGGAAACCCGAGCTCGTGGAAGACGTTGGCGTCGACCCCGACTTTATCGGGGCCGACAGGGGCGTGACCTCCGAGATCTGCGTCCCGCTCTTCGACGGGGATGAGGCCGTCGGCTGCCTTAACGTGGAGAGCACGGGCGGGGCGGGGTTGACGCGAGACGACCTGAGGGTGATGGTGGCGGTGGGCGAGCACGTGGGGGTGGCCGTGAGCCGGGCGCTGCTCCACGCCAGGGTACGCGCCAGCGAGAGACGATACCGGCACCTCACCCAGAACTCTTCCGACCTCGTCACGTTGATGGAAGCCTCCGGCATCATCCGTTACCAGAGCCTCGCCCTGGAGCGGATGCTCGGATACTCCCCGGCGGAGCTTCTCGGCAAGAACGCCTTCGACTACGTGCACCCCGACGATCTGGACCGGGTGAGATCGGCCTACATCGAGGGGTTAGAGGACCCTGACGCAAGACCCACGGTGGAGTACCGCTTCCGCCACGCTGACGGCTCCTGGCGCTGGCTAGAGTCCGTCGGCGCGAACCTGACCGACGAGCCTGGCGTGAACAGCTACGTGGTCAACTCCAGGGACATAACGGAGCGCAGGGAGGCCGAAGAGCGTCTCAGGCAGGCCGAGAAACAGTACCGCACGCTGGTGGAGCAGATACCGGCCATCACCTACATGCAGGAGATGGACCGCTACAGCACTTCGGTGTACGTCAGCCCCCAGGTAGTAGACATCGTGGGTTACACCCCGGAGGAATGCACCGAGAACCCGAACCTCTGGATCGAGATGCTCCATCCCGAGGACAGGGAGAGGGTCCTGGCCGAGGACGAGAGGACCAACCAGACTGGGGAACCCTTCGTCATGGAATACCGTCAGTTCGCCAAGGACGGGCACCTGGTCTGGATCAGGGACGAGGCGACGCTGGTGCGGAGCGAGGAGGGTTCGCCCCTCTACTGGCTTGGCGTGCAGGTGGATATAACTGAGCGCAAGCAGGCCGAGAGGGCGCTGGCGGCCGCGGAGCAACGCTACCGCACCCTGGTGGAACAGATACCCGCCGTCACCTACATAGACCCGGTCGACGATCCGGACACGTCTCTCTACACCAGCCCCCACATAGAGCGGATGCTCGGTTACACCCCCGAGGAGTGGACAGAAGGTAAGCAGTGGCCCAAGCGTCTGCATCCCGCCGACCGGGAGAGGATCCTGGCCGCCGACGAGCGCTTCGAGAAGGGGGACGGGGAGCCCTTCAGCGAGGAGTACCGTCTGCTGGCCAGGGACGGGTCCGTGGTATGGGTGCGGGAAGAGGCGGTGCTGCTCAAGGACGACGCGGGAGAGCCCCTCTACTGGCAGGGAATAATCGTCGACGTCAGCGAGCAGAAGGAGGCCGAACAGCAACTCCGGGAGGCGGAGGAACGCTACCGCGCGCTGGTCGAGAATATCCCTGTGGTGGCCTACACCCAGGAGGTCGGCAACCTGAAGACCGCGGTCTACGTCAGCCCCCGTATAGAGGACCTGACCGGCTACAGTAGCGAGGAGTTCGCCGAGGACTACGATCTCTGGTACGGGGTCATACATCCCGACGACCGGTGGGCGGTGGCGGCGGAAGACGAGCGGACCGAAAGGACGGGCGAGCCTTTCGTGATGGAGTACCGTATGGTCCACCGCGAGGGCCACGTGCTGTGGGTGCGCGACCAGTCGGTTCTCGTCAGAGACGAGACGGGAAAACCGCTGTACTGGCAGGGCGTGATGTCCGATATCACGGAACGCAAGTCCCTCGAGGACCAGCTGGAGTACAGGGCCTTCCACGACCACCTCACCGACCTCCCGAACCGACGGCTCTTTCTCGACCGGCTCCACGGGGCCCTGGATCGCACGAGGGGCAGAACGAATCGGCAGGTGGCAGTGCTGTTCATGGATCTCGACGATTTCAAGTCCGTGAACGACTCCCTGGGTCACGAGGCGGGGGACCTGATCCTCAACGCCGTGGCCGGGCGTATGGAGAGCTGCCTTCGCCCGGAAGATAGCCTTGCCCGATTCGGGGGCGACGAGTTCGTCGTTCTCCTCGAAGCCATTCGGGGCCCTGAGGCTGCCGTGCAGGTGGCGGAGAGGATCGCGAGGGAGCTCGGAAAACCGTTCGTGCTGGATGGCAAGGAGTTGTTCGTCTCCTCCAGCATCGGCATCAGCGTGGGCAACGCCAAGACGAAGACGTCCGAGGGCCTTCTCAGGGAAGCCGACGCGGCTATGTACGGGGCTAAGGCGGAGGACGGGGCTTTCAAGATGTTCGACCCGGCTATGTACGAGCGCAACAGGGGCCACGTCGAGCTTGGGGGTGACCTCAGACGTGCGCTCGAGACCTCCCAGGAGCAACTGTCCGTCCTGTACCAGCCGATGGCCTCGATACCAACCGGTGAGATCGTGGGCGTGGAGGCCCTGCTTAGGTGGAATCATCCGGAGCACGGTCGGCTGGCCCCCACGGCTTTCGTTCCAATGGCCGAAGAGACGGGCCTGATAATCCCCCTGGGCCGTCTCGTGCTCCAGGAGGCATGCCGCCGCGCCAGGGAGTGGCAGGAAAGCTACCCGCAAGCCTTCCCGCTGACCATGTCCGTGAACCTCTCCGCCCGCCAGCTCCGCTATGCCGACCTCGTGCGCGAGGTGGAGGACGCCCTGGGGCGCAACGCCCTGGACCCGGGGACCTTCACGCTGGAGATCACAGAGAGCGTTCTGGTCGAGACGGGGGGATCCAGCATAGGGGCGCTGCAGCGCCTCAAGGAGCTGGGGGTACGCCTGGCAATAGACGACTTCGGGGTGGGCTACTCCTCACTGTCGTACCTGAGGTACCTGCCCGTGGACCTGCTCAAGCTGGACCGGGTGCTCGTGAAGGATCTCGACAAGGACCGCAAGAACCTGGCGATCGTGCGGGCCGCCCTCGATATCGGGCACGCCCTCGGCATCGAGGTAGTCGCCGAGGGCGTGCAGACCCGGGAAGAGTTCGAGGAGCTCCGCAAGCTCGGCTGCGATTTCGGCCAGGGCAACTACTGGTGGGGCCCTCTGCCCCCGGACGAAGCCGGTGCCCTCCTCGCCTCGAACCTGCCATCCGCGCCAGACGCGCAGCCTCACTAACTTCGAGTGGTCAGCTTTTTCTTCCAGCCAAATGCAGAAAGCTTCGCATAAAGGGGACCAGTACACCCGCAATCGGCTACAGGTCGTTTCTTGTGGTGGTAGCTGATAGCTGGAGGCTGATAACTATCAACTACAAGAGTGACCCCACCGGGATTCGAACCCGGGTTTTCGCCGTGAGAGGGCGATGTCCTTGGCCTCTAGACGATGGGGCCTTGCCGAGAAGCTGGAAGATTCTACCCGACGGTCGCTACTTCGTCAAAAGGACGGACGATGCGAGGGTCAGGCGGGCAGGCGCTCCATCTTCTCGACCACGTCTCCAGCCCGGAGCAGGCTCCTATCCCGTCCCAGAAGTTGCATGGTCTCGAAGAGGCCTGCGCTGACGGTACGCCCGGTTACGGCGAAGCGCAGGGGGTGAATCAGGTGGCGTGCCCCCTTCTCCTTCTCCGCGGCGAGGCCCCGCACCGTCTCTTCGATCGCCTCCTCCGTCCACTCCGGAAGTGCTTCGAGGCGTTCGACGAGCTCGGGAAAATTCTCCCTGACGAAAGGCTTGCCGAATTGCTTCTCGAACTCGGATTCATCGTAATCAAGGGTGCCGCCGTAGAAGTAGCCCACGGAGTCGGGGATCTCGGTGGTAAGGGCTATGCGCTCCTTGAGGAGGTCCATGATCTCCTCGAGGCGGGACCTGTCCAGGTCTTCTGTCCCGATCACCCCGCCTTCCGCGAGCATGGGGGCCGCGAGGTCTGCGAGCTCCGCTGGGCTCTTGCGCCTGAGGTAGACGGAGTTGACCGCCCTTAGCTTCTTCTCGTCCAGGATCGCGGGGTTGCCACTGACGCGGTCGATGCGGAAGCGCTCGGCCAGCTCCTCGGGTGCGAAGATCTCCTCGTCGGCGGCGTAGCCCGCGCCGAGGAGGGCCAGGTAGTTGAAGAGCGCCTCAGGCAGGTATCCCATCTCCGCGAAATCCTCGACGCTCGCCGCGCCGTGACGCTTCGACAACTTCTTCCGGTCTGCGCCGAGCACCTGCGGTACGTGGGCGAAGGCCGGAAGCTCGTTGCCGAGGGCCTGGTGGATCAGGATCTG
>DASUPX010000300.1:0-6474 GCA_036280905.1 Rubrobacter sp.
AAGCGATAAGAGCTCCGGTCACCCTCGGAGCGCGGGCTCCGGACACCCCACGGTCTCATCTCCCACTATTAGGGATCTCTAACTCTCGCCTAACGACCCTCTAATCCCCGGCGGGCAGAATGCGTAAGCAATGGACACGGAGCACAACCCGAAAGAGGAGGTGAACAGAATGGCTTTCATTCAGCCATCCCCAGCCCTCAGGTCAACCAGGGACGATTCGGACAGTGGCCGGCGGCCTTGCAGCAGGTTCAAGAGCCGTAGGCGACGCCGGCGTTGTCGCCGTCGTCGCCGCAACACCTGACAGGTCGAGCTTGTCCCATACCCGATACGGCGACCCTACCTCCGGGGTGGGGTCGCCGCTCTACATGGCTACGAGGTACTGGTGAAGATCGCAACAAAGCTACGCGAGAAGGTGGCCCGGCTCGTAGCGGGCGTGGAGGGAGCAGAGAAAGGGTCGCCGGTCGTCGCTGCCCCCAACGTATCCGTATGGGAACTCTACCGCAGGTTCTGGCCCCACGCGAAACCCTACAGGCGATGGCTACCCCTCATACTGCTTCTCGTTGCCCTCGGGCCGGCCATACAGGCGGCGACGATCTGGATGTACAAGGTGCTCGTGGACGAGGTACTCGTACCGCAGCGGTTTGACCTGCTGGTATGGGTGATGCTCGCCTACGTGGGGCTGACGCTCTTCGAAAGCATCGTGGTGTTCTGCGACGAGTACCTGACCGAGTGGGTCGGCGGGCGTTTCATCGTCTCTCTGAGGACCCGTTTCTTCGGTCACCTGCAGGGGCTCTCGCTTGCGTTCTTCGATCGCCAGCCTCTTGGTGACACGATCTCCCGGGTTACCGACGACGTGGAGGAGATCGAGAACCTGATGTGCAGCGGGTTGACGGCGGCGATCTCCTACGTGTTTCAGCTGATAATCTTCACGGGGGCGCTCTTTTACCTGGACTGGCGGCTCGCTCTCGTGTCGCTGTCGGTGGTGCCGCTGTTCTGGCTCACGGCAAGGTATTTCTCGCGCAAGATCAAGGACGCGGCCCGGGAGGAGCGACGCCGCAGCGGCTCCGTGGGGGCGGTCGCCCAGGAGGGCCTGTCCAACGTCATCCTCGTCCAGGCCTACAACCGTCAGGACGATGAGGTCGCCCGGTTTCACCGGGAGAACGAGGGGACCTTCGCCGCGCAGCTTGCCGCGACGCGGCTCGGCTCGCTGTTCTCACCGCTCGTCAACATGATTGAGCTGGCCGGTGTGATCGTGGTGGTGGCCTTCGGAACCTACCAGCTCTCGCAGGGTCGTCTCTCGGTCGGCGGTCTGCTTGTTTTCTTGCTCTACCTCAGCCAGCTCTACGGACCCGTCCGGGGCATCAGTGGCCTTCTGAACACCTTCTACTCGGCCACAGCCGGCGCGGAGCGGGTGATCGAGTTTCTGGACCGGAGTCCTTCGGTGAAGGAGAATCCCTGGGCGCGTCCCCTGCCACCGGCCAGGGGAACGGTCGAGTTTGACTCGGTCTCCTTCGGATATCCGGGGGCCCCGAGACCGTCCGTGGAGAACCTCTCCTTCCGCGTGCGATCAGGGCAGACGCTGGCAATCGTGGGTCCTAGCGGGGCGGGCAAGTCCACTATCACGAAGCTCCTGCTGCGCTTCTACGACCCGGACGAGGGGGCGATACGGCTCGATGGTCATGACCTGCGAGATCTGACGCTGCGTTCGCCCCGGGACAACGTCGCCGTTGTTCTGCAGGAGACGCTCGTTCTGGACGGAACGGTGCGGCAGAACATAGCTTACGGTAGACCCGGGGCCACCGAAGAGGAGATCGTCGCCGCCGCGAAGGCAGCGGATGCCCACGAGTTCATCGTCGCCCTCGACGAGGGTTACGATACGGTGGTCGGCCAGAAAGGCGGGCTGCTCTCCGGCGGAGAACGGCAGCGTATCGCCATCGCGAGGGCCATGGTCAAGGACGCCCCCATCCTCGTGCTCGACGAGCCGACGACCGGTCTCGACGCGGAGTCCGGGGAGAAGGTGCTCGGTCCCCTGAGGAGGCTGATGAGCGGACGGACTACCATCTTGATCTCGCACGACCTGATGACGGTGCGCAGCGCGACCGAGATCATCCTCCTCGAGAACGGCAGCGTTGCGGAACGTGGATCCCACGCCGACCTCCTCGAACGGGGAGGCCTCTACGCCCGGCTCTTCGACACGCACCACGTAGCAACACGCCTGGTCGAGTCATGAGGGATAACGGTTACGAGGACGTCCTTGACCACCCGCCGCTGGAAACGGGAAGCGTACTCGCACCAGGCTACGAGGTGGTCGAGCACCTGCACCAGAGCAACAACTTCGACGTGTACTACGTCTTCAGCGAAGAGCGGGCCTGCCGCTGCATAGCCAAAGTGACGAGGCAGGACCTTCTCGAGGTCCCGAAAGTACAGCGCGGCCTCCTGCGGGAGGGGAAACTTCTGGGAAGGCTTACCCACCCGCACATCGTGCGACTCTACGAGGTTCTCGAGAGACCATATCCCATACTGATCCTGGAGACGCTCACGGGAGAGACCCTCTCGCACATCATAGACACGAGCTATCGTAGGCTGCCGCTCCTGAGCGTCGTCAACCTGGGACTTCACCTCTGCTCGGCCGTTCACTACCTCCACGCCCACGGCATCCTCCACCTCGACCTGAAACCCTCGAACATCGTCTCCGACCGTGGGCTGGCGAAGATCCTGGACCTCAGCATCGCCCAACCTCCGGGACGGACCAGGAAGGGGGCCGGTACGAAACAGTACATGGCCCCCGAGCAGGTTCGCGGCGAACGAGTTGGGCCAGGGACCGATGTATGGGGCATCGGGGCTACCCTGTACGAGGCGGCGACCGACGTGACGCCGTTCAACGCCGAGTACGAGAGTACGTCGGGTAGCGACCAGGACGTCGGTTCCGAAACAGGTAGCCCTGCGGAAACGGCTCTCGAAGATTACGAGCAGGTCTCGCGCCGGGCCGACCCCGTCAGGGCTCACCGGCGTGTCCCGGCCCGCTTCGCCCATACCGTTGACGCTTGCCTGCAGCCAGACCCTACCCGGCGCCCAACGCTTCGAGAACTCACGACCAGCCTCGAGGCGCTCTCGTAGAATACCGGCGCCCGATTGGAAATCTCCCAGATTAGAGCACTATCACCAACGTCTAACCATCCTTTAACGGGGCCGCGCGATCATCTCTTGTAGAGATCGAGTTACGCGTTAGAAAGGACCCGTAATGGTACACGCAAGCGCAAAACGATTTACCTGGATGATCGTCGTACTGGCGACGGTGGGCCTGATGCTGGCCGCCTGCTCCTCGGGGGGCGCAACGGGCTCGAACAGCCCCGAGCGAGAAGAAGGCCGTCCGGCCGCAGCCAACGACCAGGACCAAGCAGCAGAAGAGGGTCGCGATGATGATGCGGACGACGGGGTGCGGGATGACGATGAGGATGGCGATCAGAACACCCGCGAGGAAGATGACGCGAACGACGATGGCGCGAACGACGATGGCGTAGACGACCGCGATGACGCGGACGACCGCAACGACAGCGACGCCAGGGATGACGATGTAAACGACGATGGACGCGACGACAACGATGACGGTCGCGGCGACGACGATAGAGATGATGGTCGGGACGACGATGGTCGAGATGACGATGGTCGCGACGATGATGGTCGGGATGACGATGGTCGAGATGACAGCCGGGACAACCACGGGCGTGATGATGACGATAATCGAGACGACGATTCTGACGACGACCGGGATAACGACGACCGCGATGACGCGGATGACCGCGGCGACGACTAGGTAACGGGAGGAGCCTCGGGGCGTTCAGCTTGGAGAGCGGCGGCCAATGCCGCCGCTCTCGCGAGGTTTCTAGGCGTCGCCGCGTTCGCGGGCGGCGGCCTCTTCCAGCTTGCTCAGGTAGACTTCCTCGGTCTCCGGGGTTCCGATCGTGATGTTCTCGCTGTCCGTCACCTCTCCAAGGAGGGTGGCCGTCTGGCTCAGCGAGGTCTCCATGTCGAAGTCGTTGAAGCTGGAGATACAATCCCTGGGGACCACGACGTTGAACCACCTCATTGCGGCGCTCGAGGCCGTGTAGTGGACGCAGATGTTGGCGACGGTACCGCAGACGATCAGGGTGTCGACGCCCCACAGGCGCAGGAAATGCTCCAGGTCGGTTCCGTAGAAGGCGTCGTAGCGGGGTTTGCGGAAGGTCATCTCGTCCTCGTTCGGGGCAAGCCCGTCCACCACCTGCCAGCCCCAGCTACCTTCGCGGCAGTGCTCGCCCCAGATCTCCCACTCGGGGTCGCCGTCGTTGTGGGTATCCTGCACGAAGACCACCCTCATCCCGGTATCTCTTGCCAGATCCAGCAGCCTCCGTATGGCCGGTACGGTCCCCTCAGCGTCGGGGACGACGAGCGTCCCCCCCTCCGTCACGAAGTCGTTCTGCATGTCCCCGATCAACAGGGCCGTCCGGCTCGGGTCCACGTGTATGCCGTCCTGTACCTGATATCCGGGAACCTCCACGCTGCGGGTCATGGGCACCTCCTGTGTGCGTCAGACTTTCGATCAGTGTAACCCCAGAAGTAGAAGGTGCGCCGTGAATCCTGTAGCCTGACACGCTTCAGGCTGATGCTTTCGGATAAACGCTGATGTTCGAGGTGCGGGCAGGATCGGCAAACGGCGCGAACTGGACGATAACATCCTGGCCTACTACGAGATGGGCCGGGAAGAGGGGCGCCTGCCTGGTGCTGCCGCGGGGCGTCTGGAGTACCTGAGGACGAGGGAGCTGCTCGCCCGCCATCTACCGCCGGCGCCGGCCACCGTGCTCGACGTCGGAGGGGGAGCCGGTATATACGCGCTGCCCCTGGCCGGGGAAGGCTACTCGGTACATCTGATCGACCCCGTACCACTGCACGTCGAGCAGGCGTCCGCGGCGTCCGGTGACCAGCCAGGGGCACCCCTCGCCGGTGCCGAGGTGGGCGATGCCCGCTCGCTCTCGCAGGCCGACGAGAGCGTCGATGCGGTTCTGCTGCTCGGCCCGCTCTATCATCTCACCGCGCGGGAGGACCGGTTGCGGGTCTTCCGCGAAGCCAGGCGGGTGGTTCGCCCCGGAGGTATGGTGTTGGCCGCGTCGATCTCCCGCTTCGCCTCGACCATAGACGGTCTCTACCAGGGCCTTCTGGCCGACGACGAGTTCGAGGCCATCGTCGAGCGCGACCTTCGGACGGGGCAGCATCGCAACCCCACGGGAGAGGACAGATGGTTCACGACGGCCTACTTCCATCTGCCGGAAGGTCTGCGGAGGGAGGCCGAAGAGGCAGAGCTGGTCGTGGAAGGCCTGTTCGCAATCGAGGGTCCTGCGGCGAACCTGCCAGACCTCGACGCGTGGCTCGAAGACCCGGTGAGGCGGGAAAAGCTCCTGGCCGCGGTGCGTCGCGTGGAGTCCGCGCCTGATCTAATCGGCGTGAGCCCCCACCTCCTCATCGTCGGCCGCCGTCCCTGAGCCGGTACGCACGCCCCGGATGGGACCTCCTGTCCGGGGCGGCGAAAGCAAGCGCGGTGGGCCCGGCTACCTGCGGCCCCTCTTCGCGGCCCTTTCCTGGGCCCCGATCCTCTCCGTGTCGGACTCGATGGCCACGGCGGAGGTCCTTGTGCCCTGGGCGGCGTTTGCGTCTACCTGCTGCAGGCCGGGATTGCCGGCCTCGACCACGAAAGACGCCCGCGTGTAGACGGGGGCACCCCGCTGCGTGACGTGCGGGAGCACCCTGTAATCCGCGCGCCACTGTTCGGGCGTAAGGGTGCAGCGGACGTATCCGCGCTGGCCGTTGAAGAACTCTATGCGCGGGTTCACTGCCACCACGGCCTCCTGGCTCGGGCTCGTGTCCGCGCCGTCACCGCCAGAAGTTATCGATGTCCCTATGAACTCGCTGCCGAGCGTCTCCGATGAGGGATCATCGTAGTTCGCCTTGAGGTCAGCAGCCCAATTGTTGTGCACGTCGCCCGTGATGACCACGGGGTTCTGGATGTCGTTGTCGCGGATAAAGTTGGAGATACGGTTGCGCGAGCCAACGTAACCATCCCAGGCATCCATGCTGAAGCGCTGGCCCGTCCCGATCTGGAAGTCCCTCTGGGCGAAAAAGACCTGCTGGGCGAGCACGTTCCAGGTGGCGGTGGAGGAGGAGAGGTTGTCCAGGAGCCATCTCTCCTGCGCCTCGCCGGTGAGGGTACGCGCGGGATCGAGGCTCTCCGGGTTGGGCGGATCCGTGCCGTCGCCAGCCGCCTGGTCGTCACGGTACTGGCGCGTATCCAGGACGTTGAACCCGGCGAGGTCCCCGTACACGAGACGCCGGTAGAGGAGCATATCGGGACCGCTCGGGACGGACGAGCGCCTGAGCGGCATGTGCTCGTAGTAGGCTTGGTAGGCCGCCGCCCGCCGCCTGAGGAACTTGGGCCCGACTATG
>DASUPX010000301.1:0-3180 GCA_036280905.1 Rubrobacter sp.
CCAAGGTACCTGGCACGTCCGGAGGTGACAACCACGCCGCGTGGTCGCCCGATGGCTCGCGGATAGTCTTTCAGAGCTCCAGCGCGACCAGCAAGGAGATCTCCGTGATGAACGCGGACGGTAGCGGGCGGAGGCAGCTCACCGCCACTTCCTCAGTCGCGGAGCAGGAGCCCACATGGTCGCCAGATGGAAGCCGGATCGCCTTCGTCAAGGGTGCCTCTGGCACCGATGCGACCACGGACCTCGAGATATGGATGATGAACGCCGACGGCGGCGATCTGACACAACTCACCGATACCGTTCAGGGCGTTAGGGATACGCAGCCCGCCTGGTCGCCGCTCGGAAACCAGATCGCCTTCCTTAGCGAAGGACGAGTCGGTGACAGCAACAGCAACATCTACGTGATGGACGCCGACCCCGCGACGAACGACGCGATCAACCTAACGCCCAACACCACGAACCCGGTCTACCAGCTGAACGACGAAGACCCGTCCTGGTCGCCCGACGGCACGCAGATAGCCTACTCGACGGTCCAGGACGTCTGGACGATGAGCGCTAATGGAGCGGGCAAAACGAACCTGACCCTAAACAGTGGCGGCGGCGCGCAACCGGCCTGGTCGCCAGACGGCAACAGCATCGTCTACGTGCGCGCAGACGGCACCGACCGAAACATATATGTCATGGACACCAACGGCGGCAACACAACGCCCCTCGATACTACTCTACGCAAGGACGAGAAGCCCGACTGGCAGCCGGTACCGCAGTGCACCGGGAGCGTCGGCGCCGCCAACGACAGCCTCCTGGGCACCCCCGGCAAGGATGTCCTCTGCGGCGACTCCCGCGACAACACCATAAACGGCGCGGGCGGAAACGACATCATCCTCGCCCAGGGCGGCAACGACAAGCTAACGGGCGCCGCCGGCAACGACACCCTCAACGGCGGTCCTGGGACCGACACAGCCCGGTACTCGGGCTCTACCCCCGTCACGGCGAACCTGACGACCGCATTCGCCACCGGCGTGGGCATGGACGTCGTGCTCGGCACAGAGAATCTGACGGGCTCTGGTGCCAACGACCGGCTCACGGGGTCGGCGGTTGCGAACATGCTGGTAGGAGGCGGCGGCGCAGACGCCATGTTCGGCGTGGGCGGCAACGACACGCTCAACTCCAAGGACGGGGTAACCGGCAACGACAGCCTCGACGGTGGGGCCGGCACGGACACGAAGATAACCGACACCTCCGAGAGGTCGATCGTGGGCTTCCCGTAAGGCGGGACAAGCGTAGCAGGAGGCATCCAGGGCCGGGGCTTAGTAGTAGCAGTCTCGGTCCTACTCTTTGCCCTATTCACGGACGTTTGTGGAAGGGTTGTCCTGCGAACTTCCGCTTTACGGCTTTCTAAGAAGTTGAGATGTGTGGCGAGAGGCGTTCGGCGTCGAGGGCAGACGACCATCGTCTCCTCAGCCGTAAAGGTCTCGCTCGCTTACAGGTGCCGCTACCTCGGCCTCCCCCCCCGCCTTCAGGCGGCGCCTGGCCGAGAACATGGCCCCCTTGGCCGCTTGGGTCGGCGCAAACCGCGAGAAGCCCAACGGTACCTTCATGTCGTCGTAGATGGCCTCCATCCCCCCGCCCATGAAGTAGACCTCGTGCCAGAAGCCCGTACCCCCCGTCTCGCGCACGTAACTCGCCCACCACTCCTTGTGTGGCAGCGATCGCGCCCACGCCTCCATGGAGCCAAAGTCGCGCCAGTACTGGCGCATGCCCAGGTGCGGCGGCAACAGCGCATAGATGATGTTCTCGTGCAACAGCAGCCCGTCGGGTTGCTCGGCGACCGACTTTGAGATCTTGGGTCCGAATCCGAAGAGGGTCTTGAGTCCCCTGAAGGCGTTGACCCGCATCCCCAGGTAGATAACCACCAACTCGGGGAACGCGGAGAGGTCCACCGTACGCCTGTCGGTATTGAGCGCCATAGCTGTCTGCTCCTCCGTAAGCTAGGTCGAACTACGAGGGCAAGGGGCAGCCTAACAGGGCCTGGCCGGGTTCTCTAGTAATCAGCCCTATTCACCGGAGTGCGTGGAGAGACTGTCTGGAAACTCCGAATCGGCTCTGTTACAGGGGCCTATGGGTCCGTGAACGGGGCGAATTAGCCTCCCTTTTGGGCGCTTGGCCCCATCAAGAGACGCGCGATCTGACCCGCGCAGCTACTTTCCAGACAGTCTCTGGAAGGGTTATTCTTGGAACTTCGCAGGTACGTAGTTCTAGGAAATTCGGTGCAGACGGTAGGGGATGGAGGTAGGGGATCCTACACACTTCGGGCCATTTCTCTTCCTAGGGCGCCTTCGCGGTTTTAAACCGAAGGCTATATGCGGTAAGAACATAGCTCGCCGGCGCCTTGCTCCTTTCTCCACTTCACGGGACTACCCCAGAGGAGGGTAAGGTTATGCGCCTTGGAAAGGTCCGTACGCCGGCACCGCAGACACCACTCGAGCCGATAGACCGCGGGCTCGAGTCAACGCTTCAGGAGGAGGTCCATGGGACAGGAGCAAACAACGACCAAACGGGTCACCATAGCGTGCCAGGGCGGCGGCAGCCACTCGGCCTTTACAGCCGGAGCGCTCAAGCGACTCCTGGCGGAGGAGCGTGGCCGCTACGAGATAGTCGCCCTGAGCGGCACCTCGGGCGGCGCGATCTGCGCCCTCTTGGTCTGGTACGCGCTATTGAGGGACGACCGCGCGGAGGCCGTTCGGCTCCTCGAGTCCTTCTGGGAGGGTGTCTGCGCCTCTTCCCCCGCGGAGCTGGCCATGAACGACCTGCTCGTCGGAGCAACCCGTACGCAGGACAACGTCGCCATTCCTCTGATCAGCCCGTATCTGTACCCCGAGTGGGCAAGGGAAGCTTTGGAGGAAGCGTTGGAAGAGATCGTCGACTTCGGGGAGATAGGGCGGCTCTTTACGGCGTCGAGTCCCAAGCTGCTCCTCGGCGCCGTCGAGGTGCTTGGGGGGGAGTTCGAGGTCTTCAGGAACGAGGAGATCACGGCCGAGAAGGTGCTCGCCTCGTGCGCTCTGCCGACGATGTTTCGGGCCGTGCGGCTAGGCGACGAGGGGGTGTACTGGGACGGGCTCTTCTCGCAGAACCCTCCCATAAGGGACTTCATGAGGGAGTTTCCCGACGCCGACACCAAAC
>DASUPX010000302.1:0-4414 GCA_036280905.1 Rubrobacter sp.
GCTCGCGCCGGCAGCCGTGGTCTGCGGGTTGCTTCTCCTGCTCGACCGGCTTCCCGGACGGGCCATCGCCGGGATGATCCTCCTGGTGCTCGCTGCGGCGGGTACCTTCGCTGCCACGTTGCAGCGCGGGCAGATGTTTTCTGCCAGGCACTACCCCGATGCGGGTGGGCTTCTCGGAAGCGGTTTTTACTGGGGAGTTGTGGGCGTCGGCGGTGCCATCGCGGCCGGGCTCGTGATCGGCCTCCTCTACGCGCTCGGGCTGTCGCTGGTGAGCGGCGTGAGCTTCGCCAGGGCCTTCGGCGCCGTAGGTAGCGCGGGCCGAACCCTTGCCGACGGTATCGTGGGCCTCTCCAACCGGCTACGCGAGGGCCGAGAGCGTCCACAGGAGCGGCCGGCAAGGAGCAAAGCTAGCAAGAATAGTGGCCGGAAGCCACGCCAGAGTGTGCCTGACCCGCAGCCCGTCCGGGACCTGCACGAGGAGTTGGTCGAGCCTAGTATCGAACCGACCAGGGAGATCGAGGTGGTGCTGCCCGAGCGGCGGCCCCAGGAGGCGTTCGACCAGGAGCGGGAGCTGGGACCTGGTGAGTACACGCCGCCTGCGTTCTCGTTGCTTGGCCTCGGCACCGGCGACCCCGAGCACGACGCGGAGGGCACCAGCCGCAGGCTAACTGAGGCTCTGTCGGACCTCGGGGTCGAGGCCCATGTGGTAAGGGCCGTCGTGGGGCCGCGGGTCACCCGTTACGAGATGCGCCTTGGTAGCGGGGTGAAGGTCGGCAAGGTCAGGAACCTGCAGCAGGATATCGCATACGCGCTGGCGGCCACGGAGGTCAGAATCCTGGCGCCGATACCCGGCAAGAGCGCCGTTGGGGTCGAGGTGCCGAACACCAGGCCGGCCAAGGTCACGCTCGGGGACGTGTTCCAGTCCTACCCGGATGCCAACGACTGGACGCTTCCTGTGGGCCTGGGCAAGGATATCTCCGGGCGTGCTGTCTTCTTCGACCTCTCCGAGATGCCCCACTTGCTGGTGGCGGGTACAACGGGAAGCGGCAAGAGCGTCATGCTCAACGGGCTTCTGACCTCCCTGCTCCTCACCACCGACCCGCGCCAGGTCAAGATGGTCCTGATCGACCCCAAGCGTGTCGAGCTCTCGCAGTTCGGGCGGGTGCCTCACCTCATAACGCCCGTGGTGACGGACGTAAAGAAGGCTGCCAACGCGCTCACGTGGGGCGTCGCGGAGATGGAGCGGCGCTACGAGGTGCTGGAGAGGAACGGCGTTCGCTCTCTAGAAGGGTACAACACCAAGGCCGAGGTCCCGATGCCCTACGTCGTCGTGGTCATAGACGAGCTGGCCGACCTCATGATGCAGGCCGGCGCCAAGGTCGAGGACGCCATCATCAGGCTGGCGCAGAAGGCGCGGGCCGTCGGAATACACCTCGTGGTTGCCACCCAGCGGCCAAGCGTCGACGTCATAACCGGCATGATCAAGGCCAACGTCCCGAGCCGCATCGCGTTCGCCGTCTCGAGCCAGGTCGATAGCCGCGTGATCATGGACAACCCTGGCGCGGAGGCCCTGCTCGGTATGGGCGACATGCTCTACAAACCCGTCTCGGCGGCCAGACCCTCGCGGGTGCAGGGCGCGTTTATCTCCGAGGCCGAGGTAGAGCGGGTTGTCTCGGCCACGGTGGAGGCTGCCTCCGGACGGGCCGAGGCCAGGTTCGTGGAGGAGGTAACGGAGCCCCGCAACGTCAAAGAAGAGAACGACGAGCCGGACGACGATCTACTGCCCGACGCGGCGAGCTTCGTGGTCTCCACGCAGCAGGCCTCCGTGAGCGCGGTGCAGCGGCGCTTCAGGGTCGGCTACTCGCGGGCCGGCAGGATCATCGACGCCCTCGAGAGAAAGGGTGTGGTCGGTCCCTACGAGGGGTCCAAGAGCCGGGCCGTGGTGGCGTCGCCGATGGACCTCGAGACCCTATTCGGGGGGGGCGAGGATGCCAACGCGTACCCCGAGAGAAAGAGCGATCTGGCCGAGGGCTGGTAGCTTTTGTGGTAGGCTCATAATCTCCATGGAAGACGGGCGATACACCAATAGGCTGGCGCCCGACGCCGGCTCCAACGGTGAGGCCAACCGCGGCTCCAACGGTGGCTCTAACGGCGAAGCCAAGATCGGGCCTATCCTCGAGCAAAGGCGCAAGGAGAGAAACCTCTCCCTGGATGATGTGGAGCAGGCGACCAAGATCCGCAAACGCTACCTCGATGGCCTGGAGCGTGACGACTACGACGTATTGCCCGCCGGGGTATACGCCCAGGGCTTCCTCAAGACTTACGCCAACTACCTGGGCCTCGACGGGGATGAGCTGACCAGGCAACTCAAGAGCCGCAGGAAACGACGACCCGAGGGCAGAATAAACTACGCCCCCGGCCCGGACAACGGCCTGGAGGAACCTCTGATCTCCCCGGCGGGCCTGCAGGGTACCGGGCAGCGCCGCTTCCCCACCTCGGTCGTCGTGACCCTTCTGGTCGCCGTGCTCGTGCTGGCCGTCGTGATCGGGGCACTTTACTTCGTGGGCCGCGGCGTCGAAACCTCGCGCCCGGACCCCAACGAGCCTCCCCCCGCTGAGAACCACCAGGCGGGGCAGAACCCGCAGAAAGCCGACTCGGAGCAAGAACCCAGGGAATCCGGCGCTCAGGAGGACGCAGCCGAAGGCAATGGGGGCGTGGAGAAGGCCGCAGACGCCGGCAAGGAGTCGGGCGGCGCGGGTACCGAAAGCTCCCGACAGGGCGCACCCCCTGACGAGCTAGAGGTCTCGATCAGGGTGTCGGAGCGTCCCTCGTGGCTGCTCGTCAAGGCCGACGGCACGGTAATATACGCGCAGGTGGTGGAGCCCGGCTTCTACAGCACCTTCCGGGCCGACCGGAGGCTATACATCCAGGGCGGTGACGGTGGGGCCGTTAGCGTGGAGATCAACGGCCAGGACGCGGGTGCCCTTGGTGAGCCATACAACGTCGGCGAGAAGTACTTCACCCTCAAGAACGCGAGCTAGCGCTCATGCTCATCGTGAGAGGAGGCATTAGGTCGCCTCGCACAGCCCGAAACCCGACGCCTTCTGCCAATATATGCGCCGCTTCTCCGAGTCCCCGGTTCCCGATTACCGGTCTCTCTTACGGTATTGGGAGGTACGGGTGGCTACAGTATAATCTGACCTAGAAGATGCCGAATATATTCGGTGTCGGTACATTCGCTTTATGGAGGATGCATTGGACAAGACAAAGGCCATAGACGCCGCCGTCTCGCAGATAGAGCGGCAGTTCGGGAAGGGCTCGATCATGCGCATGGGGGACGAGGAGCGGCCCAGGGTCGCCTCGATCCCGACCGGGGCGCTGGCCCTCGACCTCGCCCTCGGCGTGGGCGGCGTGCCGAGGGGCCGCATTGTGGAGATTTTCGGCCCCGAATCGAGCGGCAAGACGACCCTCGCCCTGCACATAATCTCCGAGGCCCAGAAGGCCGGGGGCCTGGCGGCCTTCATAGACGCCGAGCACGCCATTGACCCAACCTACGCCCAGGCGATCGGCGTGGATCTGGAGGACCTCTACTTCTCCCAGCCAGATAACGGCGAGCAGGCCCTTGAGATAGCAGACACCCTCGTCAGGAGCGGGGCCCTGGACGTGGTCGTGATCGACTCCGTCGCAGCGCTAGTACCTAGGGCTGAGATCGAGGGTGAGATGGGCGACTCTCACGTGGGGCTCCAGGCCCGTCTGATGAGCCAGGCCCTCCGCAAGCTCTCGGGTTCGTTGAACCGTTCTGGCACGACGGCCATCTTCATCAACCAGCTCAGGGAGAAGATCGGGGTCATGTTCGGCTCTCCGGAGACGACGCCGGGCGGCAGGGCGCTGAAGTTCTACTCAAGTGTGCGCCTCGACATCAGGCGCATCGGGGCTCTGAAGGTAGGCACCGATGCGGTTGGTAACCAGACCAGGGTCAAGGTCGTGAAGAACAAGGTGGCGCCGCCGTTCAAGACGGTGGAGTTCGACGTGATGTACGGCGAGGGGATCTCACGCGAGGGCAGCCTGCTGGACGTCGGCATAGAGAACGACGTGGTCCAGAAGAGCGGCGCCTGGTTCGCCTACGGTGACGAGCGCCTCGGTCAGGGCCGTGAGAACGCCAAGCAGTTCCTCAAGGAGCACGACGACGTGCGCGACCGCGTCGTCAACGACATCTACGACAAGCTCGGCTTCAACGAGCCCGCCGAGGAGGTCGCAGAAGAAGTCGCCGAAGAGCCCGCAAGCCACGTGTTCTAGGCAAGCCTGCTGCCGCGCAGGAGACTTGCCGCACGCTGCGGCGGCTTGTCGGCACGGCGCTTTGCGCCCTGTCAGCTATTCGGCCGGTTTGATGGAATTGAGGCTTCGTACTGAGGGA
>DASUPX010000303.1:0-7441 GCA_036280905.1 Rubrobacter sp.
GAGGCAGCCAAGGGTGGTACGTGCGCGGCGTTCACGGTAAGCACGGGAGGAACGTCCTACAGGGGAGACCAGGATAGGAGCATCCCCGCTGATCGGGTCGGCGATCGCATCCGCCTCGACGGCAAGTACATCGAGTTCAACGTCCGCACGAGGGATTTCGCCGCCCTGAACTACAGGCATACCGGCGTCGACTCTCCGGACCCGGACAAGAACCTGCCCATAGGCCCCGACGGAACGACGATCTTCCGGAGCAAGGTGCCGCTGCACGGAGAGACCATGACGGGCCCTGTGAGCCTGGACATCAACAACGAGGGCGTTGTACTGGAGCGTAGTGGCGGCGGCCAGGACATGAAGATACAGGCCAAGGACTGCCAGCAAGGCGGGCTCTTCCAGATGGAGCCCGAGCCTGGCACGAGGGAGAGGAACACCCTGGGCCCGGACTTCAGGTACACCTCCCAGCCGCCGGGCCAGACCAGGCTCTGCTTCACCAACGACCGCTTCTCCGGCTACGACAGCCCCCAGATGGCGACCCTGCTCTCCCACACCGACAGCGTGGCCACCTGGCGGGTCGCCTCCGGTGGACGCATCGGGATGGTGATCGGGGAAGACGCGGTCGAGGGGGGATGCAGTCCCTAGCGCCCCGACGGTTGGGACCCCGGCCGGCACGTGCCGACCGGGGTCCCGGTGGTAGGCTGTAGGTGGGCACCTCCAGGGCAAGGTTCGGGGGCATTCTATCGGGCGGACGAAACGACATTACGGGGCGGGGTGGGGCCTCGGACAGAACCTGCACGAAGTGGGGGATGAGAAACTTGTGGTCCTGATGGCCGGCGGGGAAGAGCGGGCGCTCTCCGAACTCTACGATCGCTACTCGCGGCCGGTGTACGCCACGGGCTTGCGGCTGCTCGGCGACAAGCAGTTGGCCGAGGAACTGGTCCAGGACGCCTTTACGAGCGTCTGGCGCAACGCGGCGTCCTTCGACCAGGCCAGGGCGAGCTTCGCCACGTGGCTCTACCGCATCGCCCGCAACAGGGCCACGGATATGGACCGAAGAAGGCGGGTCAGGCCAAGGCCGGCGGGCGAGCACGGGCTCTACGCTATCACCGGCGGACCTCGTCCCGAGGAGGCCGTCGACGCCTGGGACGTGGCCGCCGCGCTCTCGACCATTCCCACCCAGTACAGGCAGGTGCTGGAGATGGCCTACTTCGAAGATCTCTCGCAGCGGGAGATCTCCCGCCGCACCGGCATTCCCCTCGGGACGATCAAGAGCCGAACAACCGCCGCCCTGAAGCGGTTCCGCCAGGCCATCGCCAACCCCGCGCCGAAGGAGGCCCGCGGTGAGTGAAGACCGCTTCGAGATGCTGCTCGGCCCGTACGTGCTAGGGGAGCTGACGGAAGAGGAGGAGCGGGAGCTGGAGCACCACCTCGAAGGATGCCGCACCTGCCAGGGCGACCTCGACGTACTTCGCAGCGCCGACGGCCTGCTGCGCGCCGCCTCGGCGGGCCCGCCACCGGAACTGAAGGACTGGGTGCTGGCACGCGTGCGGAACGAGGAGCGCAGTGCTACAGGGAGCAAATGGAGGGTCTGGGGCGTGGTGGCCGCCTCGCTGCTGGTGGTCGCTCTCCTGAGCTTCGGTGCGCTCCGAACACTAACAGGCCCCTCCGAGGCACTAGCCCTGACCGCTACCGACGCGGCCCCGCAAGCCGGCGGTGAGCTGCGGGGAGAGCGGATCGGTGACAACCTCAAGGTCGAGCTCGACGCCTGGGGCCTGCCCAGGCCGGAGGACGGGGGATACTACGAGATGTGGTACGCCAGATCAGACGGAGGACGCGTCAGCTGCGGTACCTTCACCGTGCAGCAGGACGGTAGCGCGACCGTCAGCATGTCCGCGCCGCTCAGCTCGGTGGCCTATCCCCAGGTCGAGGTAACCCGGGAGCCCGACGACGGAGATCCCGGCTCCAGCGGAAAGGTGGTGCTGAAAGGGTCGCTGCGCGACCTCTGACGGTGTCACACATCGCGGGTTGCACGGACGGTTCGCGAACCGCCCCTAAGGGGTCTTTCGCGTGCGTTCGCCGGTTGGAGTCGAACCTCTAACCCTGGACGGCCGGTTCTGGTGCTCCTGTATGATGCGGGAGAAGGTTGGACCGGAAGAGACGGATCTGAGAAGAACGCTGACGCGCAGGGGATTCTTGAGGCTCGCCGGGGCCGGCGTGGCCGGAACGGCGCTGCTCGGTGGGGCCTGTGCTCTCTGGATGCGACCGGGCCAGCTCTCCGGCGCCATTACCGGGGTGGCTAGAGATGTCTCCTCTGCCTCCTACCGCGTCGGCGCGTTTGAGGTTCTGTTGAAGACCGGCCGTGATCCCTCTGAGGTCTCCCTCAACGTAGCCAACAGCTCCAAGACAGGGAGGGTGCTCTGGCGCAGCATTCCCGGGGCCAGTTTCGTCTCCGCCGCCGAGGGTAGAGAGACCGTTCGGCAGGAGAGGGCGCACATATCCCTGGAAGACGAAATCTCTAACGAGCATCCCGACCAGACCATAGATAGGGTCGAGCAGCGCGGCGATGTGTTGCTGATCTCCGGCCGGCTTACCGGCGCGGACGATCCCGGGAGCGTCGATTACACGTTCACGCTTTCACCAGCTGGCGACGGGAGGCTCTCTTTCGAGGCCGAGGTGGGGGAGCCTTGCAACCGGGTGTACCTCACCTGCGCTTCCTCCCCGGAAGAGCGCTTCTTCGGCTTCGGGACCCAGTTTACGTACTTCGACATGAAGGGGCACGTCGTGCCCATCCTCATCAGGGAGCAGGGCATAGGCAGGGGCGAACAGCCCGTGACCTGGGCCGCCGACTGGAAGGCCGGCGCCGGCGGCGACCCCTACACCAGCTACGCAAGCGTGCCGCACTACATCACGAGCGAGGCGCGCTCCCTGTTCCTGGAGAACTACGAATACTCGACCTTCGACCTCACGGAGAGGGATAGAGTTCAGGCAGGCGTCTTCGCCCCCCGGATGAGGGGGCAGATCCCCTCGGCACAGACCCCCGAGGTCTTGATCGAGCAGTACACCGCGTATGCGGGAAGGATGCGCCCGCTCCCCGAATGGATCATGGGCGGGGCCGTGGTGGGGTTGCAGGGTGGCACGGACAGGGTCCGCGAGATACTCGAAAGACTCGAAGCCCTTGATGCCCCCGTCGCCGCCGTCTGGCTGCAGGATTGGGTGGGCCAGAGGGAGACAGGCTTCGGCACCCAGCTGTGGTGGAACTGGGAGCTCGACAGGGACCACTACCCCGACTGGGGTGGGCTCGTCGAGAGCCTGAAACGGAAGAACATCAGGCTCATGACCTACATCAACCCCTTTCTCTGCGACGACGTGGGGCTCAAGAAAGACTATCGCCGCGATCTCTTCCGGGAGGCCATGGAAGGTGGCTACTTGGTCGAGAACCGCGATGGCGGACCATACAGGATCAGGATCTCCGACTTCTCCGCTGGCCTCGTGGACCTCACCAACCCGGGGGCGAGAACCTGGATCAAGGAAATAATCAGGGAGGAGTTGATCGGCAACGGGGCCTCGGGGTGGATGGCCGACTTCGGGGAGGGACTTCCTTACGACGCGGTGCTGTTCTCCGGCGCCGACCCCAGGACCTACCACGACCGCTACGCCGAGGAATGGGCCAGGGTGAACCGCGAGGTGATCCGCGAGGCGGGCCGGGAAGACGATATCGTGTTCTTCAATCGCTCCGGTTACATACAGAGCCCTCGCTACAGCACCCTGTTCTGGGTAGGAGATCAGCTCGTGGACTGGGGCGAGCAGGACGGCATAAAGAGCGCCGTCACGGGCCTGCTGAGCAGCGGCCTCTCGGGTTACAGTCTCCAGCACTCGGACATCGGTGGATACACCGCCATAGACAATCCCCTGCTCCGGTACCACCGCTCCAGGGAGTTGCTGTTGCGTTGGGTCGAACTAGCCGCCTTTACGACCGTGTTCCGTACCCACGAGGGCAACATACCCGAGGTCAACCACCAGTTCTACTCGGACGAGGAAACCCTCGAGCACTTCGTACGCTTCTGCAGGGTCTACGCGACCTGGAAGCCCTACAGGATGAAGCTCGTCAAGGAGGCGTCGGAAAGAGGGCTCCCCCTCGTAAGGCATCCCTTCATCCACTACCCGGAAGATCCCGAAGTACTGGCCCTCGAGTACCAGTTTATGGTCGGCGCCGAGCTCATGGTGGCGCCTGTGCTGGACCCCGGCACCGATGCTGTAGACGTCTACCTTCCCGCCGGAGGCTGGGTCCACCTCTGGACGGGAAACAAATACGGATCGCCCGACCGTGGCACATACAAGACCTTCCCGGCGCCCATGGGAGAGCCAGCAGTCTTCTTTCGAGCAGGCTCCGCGGAGGGACTCGGTTTCAGGGAGGAGCTCCGGCGTAAGGGCCTGCTACGAGGGTAAAATATACGAGATGCTCCTCATGAGGGATTCGGCATGAGACGGGACAACGTAACCAGCGGTACGGTGTGGGAGAGCAGCGTCGGCTATTCGCGGGCCGTCAGGCGCGGGCGGTTCGTGTTCGTCTCGGGCACCACGGCGACGGATGGAAGCGGGGGATACGTGGGAATCGGTGACCCTTACGCGCAGACCGTGCAGGCCCTGAACAACATAAGAGTAGCCCTACAGGCTCTGGGCGCCGACCTCCCCGACGTGGTACGGACCCGTATCTACGTCGTCGACATCGAGGACTGGGAAAAGGTAGGCGCCGCCCACGGCGAATTCTTCGACAAGATAAAGCCGGCCACCAGCATGGTAGAGGTCAGCCGCCTGATAGCCCCCGAGATCCTGGTCGAAATCGAAGCCGACGCCATAGTAGACGACACGGTACCGTAGGTGCCGCCCGTCGTGGGCGGGTTTCGAACTCGCCCCTACCCGATCTCCGAGGCGCGGCCAGCGGCGTCCTCCAGGGCCCTGAGGGCGGAGGCCTGGTCCATCCCGGTGCTTCTGAGGAGGTCTACGGCCGCGGATCTGACCTGCCCAACGAGGACGCTGATCCCAAGCCCGTGGGGCTCGTCCAGGATATCGGTCGCCCGCATGGCCGCTTCGAGCGCCCAGTTGCGGGCCTCCTCGGGTCCCTCGCCGTCCTCCAGGAAGGTGGCCAGGGCCCTCACCGATCGCGAGAGGTCTAGCACGGCCTCTGGCAGTTGCGGGGCGATGGCGTCCCCCCTCCTGACGGCGTTGGCGACGCCGCGGGCGAGGACGCGGGTGTTTATGACTGCCAGCTCTATCCTGATGCCGGCGCTGCCGTAGAACTCCAGTTGCCGCAGGGAGCGGCGACGGGTGGGGGAGAGCCTGGCCGTCTCGTGGCCGGCCTCAAGCGCCTCGTTCAGTGTTCTGACCTTGCCGTCTAACTCCCTCGCGCGCCCCAGCACCCTTTCTGCCCTCTCCTCATCGCCCTCCCGCAGCACGGCGGAGATCTCCTCGAGCACGGCGACCAGCTCGTCGAAGACGGGGGCCGCCGCCCTCTCGACCAGGCGCTCGGGGTCGACGGGGAACAGGTAGTTGACCGCGAGCGCCACCCCGCCTCCGACAAGCGCGTCGATGAAGCGGTCCGGCGAGAAGACGGCATCGGGAGGCTGCAGCACCACGACCAGGATCGCAGAGACGGCCGCCTGGTTTATGAGTATCGTCCCTCCCCCGAAGAACACCGCCGCCCCCATCGCCAGTAGCACAACTACCGCGATCTGGAGCGTCCCGTTGCCTATGACCAGCACGAGCAGGTCGGCCACCATAAGCCCCACCGCGACCCCGATGACGAGCTCGATGGCGCGCCTGTTTCTCTGGCCGAGCGTTACCCCGAGGCAGATCACCGCGGCTATGGGGGCAAAGAAAGGCTGACCGTGACCGACGACGACATCAGCCAGGAAGTAGGCGAGGCTCGCCGCGACCGCCGCCTGCAAGACCGGCCACACGCTGGTCCTGATACGGCCGTATCCCGCCGAGAGACCGTCCCGAACCCTGGAGAACAAACGCCCCGCTTTCACGGAATCGAGCGCGCCAACACTACCCAAACAACTATACACTCTCAGCGTCCGCCCTCCGCAAGCCCAGCCCCGTCCGCCCGTCCGAGGCACTTCTGATCGCCTGTTGTTATATCCGGATCAGGGCGTTTCTGGGGGCCCCTGGACCCCCACCCCAGAGCCCTTTGCGGCCTTGCTCCCAACGCCGGCGCGCCCGGTCCCAGACCCGGAAAGAGATGGAGAACGCGGCCCGGGCTACTGATGCGCCGGACAGGCTATGTTCGGGGACGCAACCCGGCCAGGATGACCGAGACGAGCCGCCGGATGGCAGCCCCGGACGGCACGCTGTGGGCCGCCGCAAGGGCGTGAAGACAATAGGCGGAAAGCTCCTCAGGGGCAACATCGTTCCTGACGTCGCCGGTCTCCTGAGCGTCAGCCAGCAAGCCCTGGACGAGATCGCTGAGCCTCCGCTGCGCTCGGCCGACGTGCTCGCCCCTGTGCAAGAGCTCCGCAAGATGGGCGCCCGGTTCCATACCGTGATGCTCGTGGGCGAGGTCTGCGTAGGCCCCCAGCACGGCCTCGAGCCGCCCCCTCGCGTCGCCGACCCCGTCACGCGCCGCGGCGAGACGCTCCAGATGTTCATCGACGTGCCGCTCGTGCCAGGCGAGCAGGATCTCCTCGACGTCCGAAAAGTACTTGTAGAGCGTCGCCCGCCCGATGCCAGTCTCCCTGGCGATCCGCGACATCGTTACCGACATCGGCCCGTGCTCGGCCACCAGCGCCGCGGTGGCGTCAAGCGTCGCATCCCGCACCGCCCGCCGGTGCGCCTCGATCGTCTCGTCCCACAACCTCGGCATCACCCCAGTATACATTGCGGTGATGTCAAGACTATATGTTTTGACAATGACATGTTGTATCGATAAACTGCCATACGCAGGGCCATGTTGGAGAGCAAGGTCGAGAAACCTGGGAGTAAGACGATGGGCCGATACCAGAAGTTCGCGGTTCTGTTCGGTACGGTGCTCGCGGCTGCTGCTACCGTCAGCGTCGCGCGTCACGTGCGGCTCGCCCACGGTGGCGCGACGGTGCGACGGTTACCTGGCGGGGTTCTCGCGGGCGATGCCGCCGCCTACGATAGCTTGGTCGGAAGGTTTGTGCTGGGATCCCTGGTCCGGTCCGTCGCCGCTGACGTTGCGGCGGTAGCTGCGGCTGGTGCGTCTGATGGGGCTACCGGCGGCACGCGGGTGCTGGAGGTGGGGTGCGGGCCTGGGCGTCTGTCGATACGGCTGGCCCGCGGGTACGGCCTCGAAGTAACCGGCCTCGACCTGGACGCGGCCATGATCGAAAGGGCAAGGGCAAACGCCGCTGGCGGGCCCGGACCATCGTTCCTCGTCGGAGACGTCGCCTCGCTACCGTTTCCAGACGGGTCTTTCGACCTGGTC
>DASUPX010000304.1:0-4213 GCA_036280905.1 Rubrobacter sp.
TCGTCCCCCTCCTCTTCCTCCACTCCATTCAATATCTGCGTCTCTTCGCCGCCTGTGTCGGCGGTGTGGTCTGCCGTGTCGTCGACGGCGGCAGCGGCGACGGGCGGTTCACCTTCTTCCTGCGGCAGGCCGAAGAACTCACGCACCAGGTCTATGTTATCCAGGCCCGTCTCGGCGGACTGGATCTTGCGCTCCTCCTCCGAGACGCCGAAGTTTCTCGCCTCGCGGGCCTTGCGTATCTCGTCCTCGAGGTTCCTGATGACCTCTTCGGTCTCGTCCTTGAGCTGCTGGATGCGGCTCTCGCTCAGATCTATCTCGGAGTTCAACCTCGACTCCCTGGCCCTCGTGGAGGACTCGAGCTCGGCGATATCTATGCCGGCCGCCTCGAGCGTCCCCCGCACGATACGCACGGCGGAGAGCCTCGGCACCTCCGGCGGGAGGTTCTTGATTACCTCCGCCGCCCTCTCCACGGTGAAGCCGTGCGCGGTAGCCCCCTGCTCGCCTATCCCCGGTGTACTCGTACCGACCTCCTCGGGTGAGTAAAAGGCAGTACCCTCTCCTTCGGTGGTCCCGGCGAACACCCTGGAGAAAAAACTCTGGCGCGCCGTGTTTCGATCATCGTTCATCTTGCCGACATCCTTTCCGTAGCGGGTAGGGTCTCGACCCGTCGCGTCACCTCGTCGAGGCCGTGACGGAAGTAAGCTATGCGCTCCTTCAGACGTGCAAGGCCAGGGTCCTGGGGGCCCAGGATCAGGCTGTCATCCAGCGCCAGAAGCTCCATGCGCAGGTTGCCGAGAAGGCTCTCGGCGCTCTCGAGCTGGGCGTTGATCATGCTGATGCCATCGAGCACTTCCGGGTAGCCGGCGAGCTCGCCGCGGCGTCCCTCCAGCGCGCTCTCGAACGGCGCCCGCATGGGCGAGTCAGGCTCCAGCTTCGCCAGATCCTTCTCGAGCCCCTTGATGCGCCTGGCGATGGAGCGCTGGTTCACGCTCTGCAGGTGCCGCCTGAGCGCGGCCCTCCGGCGCGCGAGCCGCGCCGCGACCTCGATCTCTCCCATGATGGTGAAGATGTCATCGCCCAGGAGCGGCTTGCACTCCGCGGGCAGCAGGTCCCAGCTCTCGAGCAGTCCGTCCTGCAACGCCACCAGACGCTTCATCTGCGACGCCGCGGTGCGGTCTTCCCTCGCCACCCGTCCTAGCTCCGCCCTGTTTTGCCTGGCCCGGCTCAGGAGCTCCCTGCGCGCGTTCTCGCGCCTGTCGAGCAGCCGTCGGCCTGTAACGAGGGCACCGATGCCGAGCAGTCCGGCGAGGGTGAAACTTCCCTCCACGGCCGCGAAGGCGCCCAGGCCGGCGAACGACGCGAACGGGGCAACCCTCACCATCAGGCGTCGTGAGAGGTTCTGCTTTCTTACGACCAGATCACCCACGGGGATTCTCTTCCGTCTCTTCGACCTGTGGCTCTGGTGCTTCCTCGACCGGGGAGGCTTCGATCTTCTCGGGCTCGCGAAGGCCCATCTCGATCTCCATCATCTCCAGCTCCCGCTCGGCGTCCAGCCGCTTGATGTCGATCTCGGCCGCCGCGATCTGGCGCTCCGTGTCGCTGGTGCCAAGCTCGCCGACGGCCTGGGCCTCGTAGGAGGCCTGCCTGATGGACTGCCGCGCCTTGTCCAGGTCGCGGGAGGAGTCGGAGAGGGAGATGTTGGCGCGGGCCTCGTTGGCCGTCCGGAGGGCGCGCGAGCGCTGGTGCTCCTCCATGAGAGCGGCCCTCTCCCGCACCACGTCGTTGTAGCGGCGTTCCTGGTCTCGGAAGGCCTGCTCCAGCTCCTGCGAGTTGCTGCGCGCCTCCTCGAGCCGCGCCTCGATATCCGCGAGGCTCGCCTCCGCCTCCTGCTTCTGCTGGACCACCGCGATGGCCGCCTCCCGCTGGCCCCTGCTGGTGAGCTCGCGGGCCTGACGCTCCTTTACGGCCAGCGTCTTCTGCTTCGTCACCGCGTCGTTGGAGAGCATCTTCTCGTAGGCCATCGTGCGCGCCGCCGCGACCTGAAGCTTCTTGAGGTTGTCCAGCTCATCCTGGACGGCGTTCTCCAACAGTATCTCCGGGTTGCGCTGCTCGACCCCGGAGAGAAACCTCCCGAAGAAACCGCGAATGGCCCTCGTAAATCGTCCCATCTGTGCCGCCCACCCCCGGCTGTAGCCGTGCCTGCAGAGTACCTGTCAAATTATATCATCGGTACGCGTAACCCCCGGCGTGGGTTTCAGAGCGCGCTCCGGCTAACGCCTCCGCTGGTCAGCACGGCGCCTGGCGGCGCCCTGTCGGCCGGTCGTCTCGATCCGTAACGGCAAGCCAGGTGTGGGGCCTTTCTGCGCAGCGATACACCCTGTGCGGAAGGTGCAGGCCGCAGCGGGATCTGGCCGAAAGCAAGCCCCCACCGGGCGAAGCGTGCTAACTACACGGGGCGTGCGGCGTTCGGCGAACTGCCGGCATGCACGCCCGCGATAACGATAGCGCTGGAAGATTCGACCTCGAAGGCGGCTTCGAGGGCGCGGCCGGCGGAGATCAGGAGGTCTTCGGCGGAGCGGGCGTCGCGGGGGTAGATGGCCGCACCCGCCCTGGTGTCTTGGGCGCCGAGAGAGCTGGCGGCGGCAAGGGCGCGTCGCGCCGCGCTCTCCACCCCACCATCGTCTAGCCCGCTTACCACCACGCCAAAGAGATTGTCCTCTCCAAGGGGCACGGGCTCACCGATACGCGAACGCACCCTTTCCAGGAGGGCATCCATGACCTGCAGGTCGGCGCCGGGGTCGACCAGGATCACACCCACGGGCACGCCCTTGCGCGCCGCGAGCTCTTCCTCGACCTTCTCGAGCAACTCCAGGCTGTCCGTCGCCTGGCCCTCCGCGAGGCCGCCGGTCAGCACGGCCCCGGCCATGTAGAGGAGGAAGAGGCCCACAAAGCCCACTGCGGCGAGCCTGTAGAAGACGAGCGAGGCGAAATCCTGGTCCGTTCCCTGCTCCAGCAGCCCTGGCAGCATCGCCAGGGCGTAGCAGAACAGGACGGCCACGAGCACCGCGAGCATCACGCGCCACGACCCGTGCAGGGCCGAGCCGAGAAGCAGCGGGAAAAACATCATGTAGAGCTCGCTGGAGACGCCCCCGGAGAAGAAGACCATCATGCCGATCAGGGCCGCGTACAGGGCGTAGACCGAGCCGCACATCGCGGCTGAGAACTGCTCCGCGGGAAGAAGTGGCACCACGACGGCCGCCGTGACGATCCCGACGGAAGCGACGAGGTAGAGCAGGATGTAGCTTACGGCGGGCTCGTAGGAATCTGCGTGCACCAGCACCAGCGAGGCCACCACGAGGGCCAGGAGCAGGAACGAAAACGCTTTCAGGCTCCGGGCATTTCGACCGAGATCTGTACTACCGCCCACGCCGAAGTATCATACGCAGGTACACTCGCTCCCGCCACCGGAGGTGGAACGATGGAAAGCGCGGACGACCGCCTGGACAATCCGTATACGTACCTGGAGGGCTACAAGGTCAGCGATGCCACAGGGGAAGACGTCGGTGAGGTAGATGGCACCGTCTACGATGCCCCGAGCGACGTGCTGAAGTACCTCGTGGTCGGTGGACGTACCATCCCCGCCGACCGGATCGAGGTGCACGTCGAGAACAACCACGTCTCGGTCCCCTACAGCGCCCAGACCGTACGATCGGCACCAAGAATAGAGGAACCCTCCGGGGCCTTCGACGACCTCGTCCACGAGCACTTCGCGTAGCACGCCGCTTCGCGCCTTGTCAGCACGCTCCAGCCTAGCGGGTCTCGCTTGTCGGCAACGCTTCGGCTTCGCCTCGCTTTCGGCCAGTCGTCTCTCTCCGTAACGGTGACTTCGACAGCCCACCTGTCCTCGGCATCGAACCTTCAGAGCGGTAGGGTACAGGCCGCAGCGGGATCTGGCTGACAGCGAGCCATGCGAAGCCTGGCGAAGCGCTGCTGACAAGCGACCGAAGGGAGCGTGCTGAAAGTGGAGGCCCGAAGGGCCGTAACGTGCTGACAAGCGACAGCCGCTAGGCTGGAGCGCGCTCCTACTGCACCCTCACCCGCTCGCAGTTGTCTTTGATGACGTCGGCCTCGTCGGCGTAGACCTTGTCCGTGCCGGGGCCGCAGTTCACGACGTCCTTGACGGCGGGTGAGTCCCAGGACTGAACGGTATCGT
>DASUPX010000305.1:0-3064 GCA_036280905.1 Rubrobacter sp.
CCCGTGTAAGACGAGGAAGCGCCCGAAGTTCCGCCTTCCTGCTTCGACCGGCTGATTGCCGCCCCGATGGCGAGCCCGATCAGGGTGAAGATCGCATACTTGAAGTAGCGAGACTTTCTGGATTGCTGGGCGCTCATGGCCCTGCGGATGAGCTTCGCCTCGCTCTTGCCGGCCTTCCACGCGAGCTTGCCGGCGGTCCGACCCGCCTTCGGGGCTAGCCTTGCCCCCGCTTTCGCACCGGCCCTGGCACCTCTTGCTTTTTTGCTGGCCATCGCTTACCTCCGTCCTTTCGGAGTGTGTTCTCTGGAAACATCGAGATACCCTGAATGGTGCCTTCGGAAACAGCCAGGGGGACCTACCTCACCAGAAGCTTGTTCGACACGGCTTCGACACCGGGAACCGAACGAGCAATCTCCTCTATCTCGTGCCCCTCCTCGACGGAACCCACGCTCCCGTGCAGGGTGACCACGAACGAGCAAGAGCTCACGTTTATCCCCGAGGTGCCCTTGCCGCTTTTTCCCAGCGCCCCACGTACCAGTTGCACGAGCAGCGCATCATTTGCCGGGGGATCTGCGGACCGGTACTCCGTGGCCGTGCTAATCCTCGGCGCGTAGCGTCGGAACGAGCGTCAGCCGCCTGTACCGCATTCTGCGTTCGTTGAGTGGCTCCTCGAACTCGGCCTCGCGGGCAAACCTGACTTCCCCCGATGCCGCGGCCTCGACGAGGGCGGCGAGGTCCTCCCGCTCCGAGGACGAAAGACCGTCCGCATCGCGTTCCTTCTCCCGCTCGAAGAACCTCACGCGGCGCGCGAAAGAGACGAAGATGCTGCAGGGTTCGGGGCAGGGGATCTCACCCTCACCCCTCTCCATGTCGAGGGGTGTGTTCTCGTCCACGTCCCAGAGCGTCTTCTTGAGGCAAACCTGATCCTCGCAGCAGGCGCGGGCCGCGTCCTGCACGCCCCGGTCGGTGAGCCGCCGCGTGCGCTGGTAGATGCCGCTCTGCCGCGCCGCGTTCTGCCTGAAGGTCGTCAGGGTGAGCATACCCTCCCTGAGGAGATGCCAGTGGACGACGCCGGCAGGATACAGGTAGTCCATCGCGGTTCCGAGGGAGCGGGCGTCGGCGACTCGTAGCTCCCAGCCCCGCCGCAGGTTCGGCGAGCTCTTGAGGGGCCTGTACGCGCCTTCGGCCGTGAGACGGGCGATCTCTCGGGCGTGGCGGGGATCGTCGCTCGTCTGGAGTTCTCGGACGCTTGCGTCCTCCGCGTGGCGAAGCGCGTAGCCGCCCGCCGAAGTAGGACTCAAGATCACCTGCCCGAACACGCGGCCTTCTGGTGCCTCGTCTACCCATCGGGCGAAAGCCTCACGCGAGGCTGTGGCGGTGTTCTCGGGGCCGGGCCGCCCGGAGACGCCCTCAGGCAACCTGCCCCTCCGTCATCCTTGCGCGGGCCGAGATGAGGTCGGCCATCGACGGGTGCGTGCCCACGGGAGCGCCATAGTAGATCGTCCTGTCGTCCCGGACCGTGACCTCACCGGTAAGACCGAGGTCTTCCGGAATGGTCTCACGGGTGTGCCAGCCCTCCGCGATGAACAGGGGGATCAGGATCACGTTATCCGCGTTCACGCCATCCACCACGCCACCTATCTCGGGTTCCTGGTCCAGAAACCCTACTTCTACGAGGTCGTAGACCCCCCGCTCCCTGATGCGCTCTGCGTTCAGGTAGATAACGCCCGCGGAGTTCTTGTTCAGGTCGGTGCCGTGGCCGAGCAAGACGAGGGCCGTGCGACCGGAGACCTCCTTGTCGCGCATGAGGTCATCGGTGCGTTCCAGTATCACGTCGGGCATCCCTTCGAAGGTGCCGAGTGGGCCAGCGTACCGGATGGTCTTGCCGCCCTTGCTCGTCACCGGTCCCGCTAGCCCCAGCTCCCTCGGGATCACCTGCTGGGTGAAGTATCCCTCGGAGATGAATGCGGGGACCACGTAGACATCCTCGGACTCAACCGTATCGAGCACGTGGCGCATGGATGGCTCTTCCTTCCAGAAGCACTCCACGACCTCGTCGAATTCCCCGGTCTCCCTGATCCTCTCCGCGTGCTGGTAGACGGGCAGGCCCGAATCCCCGTTGAGGTGCGAACCATGTCCCACGATGACGAGAGCTCTCATGTGACTCCTCTAGTGTCTACGGTGCTATCTGATTCTATCAATTGAAAGCTCTAAGCCGTCAGCTTTCAGCTATCAGATTCACTTGCCGAGGGCTGAGAGCTGGTGGCTCGTGAAGGGGCCCTGCCGCTTCTCGGCTTACCTCCCCCTACCCGCGCCTCCGGCCGGCTTTATCCTGTGTCCGAGCGAGTCGGGGCCGTACTCCAGGGCTATCAGGAAGGCGGCCGCCATCACCGGGTATTCGGTCGTGGTCGGGGCGAGGCGGGGTTCGGCTCGCAGGAGCCCGCCGAGGTTGGCCGTGCCTTCGAGCCCGCGCCTGGAATGGACACCTCCGGCCTTCAGGACCCCGCGCGCCATACGGGAGACCTCCTCGGCCTCGTCGCGGCCCGCGCGGCCGACCACGTCGAGGTCGGGGACCTCGGAGAGAACCTCCAGGTAGGCCTGAACGAGGGCGCCGCGCACGGAATCGGCCCTGGAGAGGGCCGCGAGGAGCGCCGGTCGCGCGAGCTCGCGGGTAACCTCGAAATCCCTGGCGTACTCACGGGCCAGGGCGTGGCGACCCGCCGAGAAGCGCATGGCGTCGCGCAGTGTGGCATCGCTTCCGGCCCCGATGGCGTAAGAGAGGGCGGACGCGAGGATCTGTTCGCCCCCGGCTTCCAGGGCCCGTGCGAACGGCGATATCTCCGCGTGCCCCAGGTCTGCGAGGACGCGCGAGGTTGGCTCACCACGAAGGGCGGCTCGGGCGAGCGGTACCAGGTAACCGGCGCCGCGGGGATCGGCGAAACCCGTCAGGGAGAGCGACAGGCGGGTCGCCTCCAGAACCGTCTCACCCACACCCCTCCGGTCCGAACCAGCGATGGCGTCCCGCACGGGCACGACGGATAGTACCCTCGACTCGTGTGCCACG
>DASUPX010000306.1:0-4344 GCA_036280905.1 Rubrobacter sp.
ACGATACCGAAGAGCACGACGACGAGGGTCTGGGTAAAGCCGATCAGGTACATCGAGAACAGGGCCAACGACCCGATCACGGCTCCCCACTGTTTGTTGGTCCAGGTGGCCATTTGCTGCCTTCCTTTCGCTAAGTAGCGGTTCCTCTAACCGTGACTTCTACGTCTCTTACGGGCACGCCCTGGTCCCCGAGCACCTTGCTGATGTTCTCCCTGGCGCGCGCCGCCGTCTCGGTGTAGTTTTCGGTGGGGGGGACCTGTATATCCGTGGACACCACGTATGACTCTTTCCTGGAGGTGAGCGAGGCGGAGGGCGACTCCACGCCGACCTCCCTTGCGGCGCTCTCGGCCAGGGTCTTCACGGCGTTGGCGGTTATCACGGTCTCCCTACCAGGAGTCGAGTCCATTACGGTGCTCCTCGAGACCCTGCGCCCGAGGGTGCCAAGCTCCCTCAGCAAGAAGACCAGCGCTATCAGGGCGACGAGCGCGCCGACGATCGCGATCACGGTCCTCATGCCCGTGCTCAAGGAGGAAGTCGACACGTTGCCGAGTGCCTCAACGGCAACTCTGTACCTCGTGTACTGGTCTATGACATCAGCCGGGACGAAGCCCCAGTTGATAAGCAGGAACAACACCGGAACGGCGAGCAGCAGCAGGGACAGGATCAGTAGTATGAAGCGGTTGAAAGCGTTCACTGTACCCTCGTCTTCGTCTGTCGCGGGTCTGCCTCGACGAGCTTGACGTTGAGCTTGCTCACGGGCAGTCCCTTCGCCGAGAGGCGCTCGCGCACCGTGCTCTGCAGGCCGGATTTGATGGTGCCGAGATCCTTGCCCCTCCTTACCCTGGCCTCAAGGCCCACCTGGGCTCCCGGGCTCCGCCTGGCCTTAACCCTCACCGAAGAGCCGAGCACGTCAGGGACCTCCTCGGCGACCGCGGCGACCTGATCCCGGACCACACCGCGGGTAACATAGGTGCCCTTGCCCATGCGCACGCGCCTGGGGGCGGAAGGCCGAAGCTCGGAGACGAACCAGATCAAGCCCACTATCGCCAGCAGTACCAGTATGGCCTGCGTCGTCACGGAGAGCCCGCCATCCTCCACGTTGCCGACGAAGCCCTGTACGCTCTTGGCCACGTCCGTGATGGGCAGCGACTCCACCTTGTAGCCGAACAGGTCAAAAGCGAAGACGACCGTGTAAGTGCCGAGCACGAAGAGGCCGGCGAAGAGCAGTATCATAAATACCCTGTTAAAGACCCTCATCGACCGCCACCTCGAGATCTTCCACTATCACCGTTGTCTTCCGTCCCCCGGCCTCCGGCGCTACGCGCTCCCTTATGTTCTCTGCTATCTCGGGTATCGGGGAGGACAACGGGTAGCGGGCCACGATGTGTATCTCCAGATCCTCAGGGGTGACTACGACGCCCGAGACCTTCTCGACGCCCTCGTAGGTCGCGGCCTCCACGAAGCGCCCCCGACCCAGGGAGTAGACCCCTTCGGTGGCGAGGGCCGCCACGGAGGCGGCCCTCGCCAGTTCAATTCCGTCTGCCAAGAGAAAAGCCTAGCTCTCGCCTAGCCCGCTACTGTACCCTCTGTTGTTCCTCGGCCTCCTGCTCGCGGCGCTCCTGCTCTAGCTGGCGCTGCCGCTCCTGCTCGGCCTCCTGCTGCGGGAAGAAGATGTTGGAGACCGTTATGTTCACCTCGTTCACGCGCAGGCCGACCAGGCTCTCCACCCTGTTGGCCACGTTGCGCCTGACGGCCTCGGCCAGCTGGGGTATCGACTTGCCGTACTCCGCCGTGAGCGTCAGGTCGATGGCGGCCTCTTCCTGGCCCACCTCCACCGAGACCCCCTGGGTCTGGCTGCCGCTGCTCCCCCCGGTGATGCTCCCGAGGAGACCGCTCACCGCCTGGGAGCCGCCGCTGCCCATCCTGATGCCGTCGACCTCCTGGGAGGCGATGCCGGCTATCTTCGATACCACGCTATCCGAGATGCTCGTCGAACCCCGCTCTGTCTGGAGTGGGCTCTGGGTCCTCTCTTCGCTCATGCTTCTCCTTTCATCAAGTTCTCCGTTACACCGTCCGGCGTGTGATCAGCCTGTAGATCGCAAGCAAGATTATCGCGCCGAGGGTCGCAACCAGGATGGACGAGAGGCTTATGCCGGTCAGCCCCGGTCCCCCGAAAAGCCACTGCACCAAGTAGCCTCCCAGGAACGCCCCGGCGATGCCGATCAGGATCGTGATGATGATCCCCCCGGGATCGGGTCCCGGCATGACCCACTTGGCCAACGCGCCGGCTATTAGCCCGACAACTATCAACGCCACGATGCCTATGCGCTCTCACCTCCCCCAGGTACTCACTTCTTGCTCCCGCTAGACGGCACCCGCAAGCGCAATATAACAGATGCCGTGTTCGAGGCTACTATTTCTAAGCGGTTTTACCCCCCGTCCGCCGCACATAAACTCTCCTTCAAGAGACCAGACCTTGCAACGTCGGCCACACGAAGGCCAGCGCAAACAGCGCGGCCGTCACGTAGAGCAGGGGGTGAACCTCGCGGACCCTGCCCCTGGAGAGCTTGATCAGGACGTACGAGATGAACCCGAACCCTATACCGTAGGAGATGTTGAAGGTCAGCGGCAGCGTAAGGATGGTCAGGAAGGCAGGGATGGCGTCGTCGAATTGATCCCACGGGATCTGCTTCACCTCGGTCATCATCAGGAACCCGACGATTATCAGGGCCGGGGCGGTAACGGGCGAGACGAACAGGGAGCCGTTTCCCCCTGCCGGATCGGGTATGGGGATCGAGCCGCCGAAGACCGAGATCAGGGGCGAGAACGGGAGGGCTACGAGGAACAGGAGCCCGACGATCACGCTGGTGAGGCCGGTCCTGCCCCCCTCGGCGACCCCTGACCCGCTCTCTATATAGCTGGTAACCGAGCTGGCGCCCATGGCGCCGCCAAAGATCGCCGCCAGCCCGTCGACCTGCAGGATGCGTTTGGCCCTGGGCACCCTGGATTCCTCATCCAGGAGCTTGCCCTCCTCTGCCACGGCGAACATGGTCCCCATTGTGTCGAAGAAGTCGGTCATGAAGAGGGCGAAGATCACGGGCAGGAGCGAGAGCTGCAACACCTCGGGCACCGCGAGTATCCCACCGCCCACGGTAGAGGTGTCGAACCTGAAGTCGACTATCGCCGTGGGGGCCGGCACGACCCCGAAGACTATGCCGACGACGCCAGTAACGAGTATCCCGATGATGATCCCGCCTTTGAGGCCCCGAGCCACGAGGGCGAACGTGAGTATGAGCCCGAAGACGGCGAGCAAGACGGGGCCTTGCGTGAGATCGCCGAGGGTCAGGTAGGTATCGGCGTTGGGCACCACGAGCCCGGCGTTCTTTAGCCCGATGAACGCGATGAATAGCCCGATCCCAACGGCGATGGCGAACTTGAGCGAGGTGGGGATGGCGTTGAGCACCGCCTCGCGCACGTTCGTGATCACGAGCGCCGTCACGAGCAAACCCTCGACCACGATCACGGCCATCGCCTGCTGCCAGGTCAACCCCAGCCCCAGAATGAGGGTGTACGCCACGATGGCGTTCAGGCCGAGCCCCGAGGCAAGCGCCAGCGGGAAGTTCGCCACCAGCCCCATCGCGATGCAGGCCACCGCAGCAGCCACGCAGGTAGCGAAGAACACCCCCGATACGGGGAGCCCAGTACCCTCCGTCCCCAGTATCGCCGGGTTGACGAAGATTATGTAGGCCATGGTCATGAAAGTGGTAAGCCCGGCCACCGCCTCCGTTCTGAAATTGGTCCCCCGCTCGGAGAACTTGAAGAAGGCTCCCAATGTCTCGATCCCCCTGTCGCCGATCTATGTGCAGTCGCAATATAGCAGGACAGGGCTTCGGGTTTCAGGTCACAGGATTCAGGGAGGGTTCCCTCCCCGGCAGAACGCGCGGACCTACGTCAAGCTCGGATGTGTAGGCACGGGTTAGAGCCCAAAGACCTGAAGCCTACAGCCCGAGAAGCGGCTTGTTCCGCTTCCAGGCCAGCCAGGCTATCGAGAAGAGCCAGAGGGCTATTATGGCCGAGTAGGCGGGGAGGATCTCGCGCAGGTACTCCGGGGTCTCGCCGGTGTTGATCACGGGGATGGTTTCGCTGTGGGGAAGACCGGCGCGTGAGAGGCCCTCCTGGGTGGTGCTGTGGAAGATCACGGTCCCCACGGTCTGTAGCTTGCCCCGCCAGACCCGCTCGCCGGAGGTCTGGATGTCGCTCGGCAGGCCCTGGGTCGACTGGATGAGGAGGTTGTCGCCGGTCTCGTCGAGACGGTAGTAAAGATAAGCGGTCTCGTAGCGGGAG
>DASUPX010000307.1:0-5813 GCA_036280905.1 Rubrobacter sp.
GTCGCCTTGCGCGTCTCGCGCTCGACGTAGACGTGGACGAAGTGGCCCTGGGCCGCGGCGGTGTCATCGTCGTTTCTGAACAGCCCGATCTCGTAGCGCACGCTGCTACGGCCCAGGCGCGCGACGCGCAGGCCCGCGCTAACCGTGTCAGGGAAGGTGAGAGGCTTGAAGAAACGGCACTGGGTCTCGACGACGAGCCCGATGACCGGGCTACTCTGGATGTCCAGCACGCCGGAGCGGATAAGGTATTCGTTCACGACCGTGTCGAAGTAGGAGTAGTAGACGACGTTGTTGACGTGCCCGTAGATGTCGTTGTCCATCCAGCGTGTCGGTACGGTCAGGAAGTGGGGGTAACGTCCACGAACCTCCGGGGCCTCCCTCTCCGCGGTCTTCTCTTTCGGTTCTTCCATCCGCCCTCGCTCCTTCGTTCCGACGGGGCATGTTAACCCAAAGACCGGAAGCTGGCTCCGGAAGGGCAACTTGCACCTCCCAGAGCACTGTATGCGAGATCGTGCAGCCGAGCTTCCGAGAAAGGCTCTAGCCCGGCGGCAGGAGGGGCTGCCTGACGCTCACCCCCCTAGCCGGCCAGTACCCAGGCCCTCCCCTCGCGCTTGGCCTGGTACATGGCAGCGTCCGCCTTCGCCAGGATCTCCCGGAAATCGTCCTCCCCTGCATACCGGCGTGCCCCCACGCTGATGCTCAGCACCAGTTGCTCTCCTCCCGAAAGACGCACCGGGCTCCGCCTGAGCTCCGTGCTGATCCGGCCCAGCGCGGCCTCCGGCGAGGCGAACAACGAGGCGTCCCACAGCGCTAGCACGAACTCGTCCCCGCCCCAGCGGGCCAGCCAGTCTCCCTCCCTCACGCTGCGGCCCATCACGTCCGCCACGTGGCGGATGCAGAGGTCGCCGGCGTGGTGGCCGTAGGTGTCGTTTATCGTCTTGAACTTGTCGACGTCGACCACCGCCACCGTGAGCAAGGCCCCGCCAAGTTTCGCCCTCGCGAGATCCTCGGCCAGGCGCTCCTCACCGGAGCGCCGGTTTGGCAGGCCGGTGAGGTGGTCCGTGCCGGAGAGTCCTTCGAGCGAGTGGATGGTCGAGTCCAGGTAATCGATGGCGTGCCTGGCGTCGGCCATGAGCCGGCCCGCCTCGTCGGTGAAGCCCGCCGGAAGATCGGGCTTGCTCCGGTCGTCGAGGTAGCGTTCCAGGACGAACGAGGTCAGCCTGACGGGGGCGAGCAAAGCACCCAGGACCAGCAGCGTCAACGCAGCACCGCCGAGGGCGGCCACCGCCAGAAGCGCCGAGGCCCGCAGGGCCGCACCCGAGTCGACAGAGGAGCCGACGAGCAGGTAGAGCGCCGTGACGAGAAGTGGGACCTGGGCTGTAAGGAAGGTCGCCAGCGCCAACTTGCCCCCGTAGGTTTTCGGGAACCCCCATCTGGAGGTGAGCGCGTAGGTCTTGAGGCCTGCGTTCGGCGGTCTCTGACTCCCCTGCTGCCCCCCAACGTCCCGACGTGCCGTACTCACTGGCTCATCGCTTCAGGTTGGTGATAAGCGCCGCGAGCCGACGCGGTGCCTGGGGGTGTGCGGCCAACCCCAAGTAACACCTCCGCCGAGGCGGCAACCATACAGTACATCTGAGGCACTCCTTTCGGCAACCCGGCTGCCTCTCGCTGCAGCGAGAGGCCCTTGGGCTTTGCGTCCCCGCCTCGCGACGGGTTTGCCCTTATCAGGGAGGTCGAAGCACGGAGCTCTCTCTTCGTGCGCGCCCTCACTTCTCTCCCCACCTTGCTGTGCGAAGGATATCTATCTCTGGCATCTTGTGCATCCCCCAAATGAGGTATTCTCGTGCTCGTTTGTCGTCTCGGGAGTGCCGCCAGGGTGGCCAGATAGCCATCTCTCCCTCGCACCCGACGCTCTGGTTAGTGCTCCTCACGTACCTGTCGGGCGAAGTCGGCCATGCTGGCGGCGTGGAAGGTCGGCGTCACTACCCGTTCTGGTCCTGGGGTCGCTCCGAAGCCGTTCTGGCTCTGGCGCCTCTCTATCCACATCGTGGCGAAGCCCAGGGCGCTCGCCGGGACGATGTCGTGGTACTGGCTCTGGGCCGTGTGGAGGATGTCTCTCTTCTCCACGCCCACCGGGGCGAGCTTATCTACAACGTACTCGAACACCCTCGGGTTTGGTTTGTTTACGCCCACCTCATCGCAGGTGACCCTCTCATGGAACGGATCTCCCATGTTCGCGCTCATGTGATCCAGCGCCCACGTGTCAGCGTTCGTCACGGCCACGAGCCGGTAGCGCCTCCCTAGCTCATCGAGCGCCTCGACCGTATCTGGGAACGGGGGCCACGACCGGATGGAGTCCTTGAAGCTCTGCGCGTCTGTGTCGCCAAACCTGACGCCCCAACCGGATGCCATGTCGCGGGAGATGAGAGGAAGCATCTCGGTGAAGGGCTTCTCCGGGGTCTCCCTCTGGTACTTGTCCTCGACGGCGGCGAAAGACGTAAGGATCTCTTCGTCGGTTTTCGACACCCCGTAGCGTTCCAACGAGGGCCGAAACCACCCGAGGATTCCAGCCTCGAAGTCTATAAGCGTACCCACGACATCGAATGTCAGAGTGTTGAAGTCTCGCAGCCTCATCGCGTCACCTCCGGTATCGTCGCGTGGTGGCTATCATGGCAAGCGTATCCTAACCTGCCCGCACAACGATGAGCGGTTGCGCAGGACATGAAGGTGCGGGCCCACGGGGCCAGGTTGCCAGACGCCGACGGCAGACGGTGAGAAGGCTGGCCCGTGGCTTGGAATCGTCAGACGGTTTCTCTACGACGTCGGGCGAATACACGCGGCCGTGGGATGGTCGAATACCAGGGGGCGCCTTCTTGCCGATCGCTTCGAGGTGACCGTTCTGGGGTTGTCCGACTAACTGGATCCCGAGATCCACCCTGGGACCGCAAGCTCGAAGGCAGGGACTTATTTCTGCCAGGAGCCGGCAGGTGGGCATGAGCCGATGACCTGACCTCACCACCGGTGACAAGTCGTGCCTGAGTGGTAGCGACATCTCTTCCGTCTTCCGCGAAGACTCTCGCCAGGTCGAGGCCGATGAACGTGGTCCGGAGATCTCGTAGCCTACCCTGATGCTGTATTAGCTAGACTCGATAGGACCGAGCAAAGCGTCCTCGGCTTCTGTCGCGAAGACGTGCAGCCCGAGGCGCTCTGAGATCTCCCGGCACACCCCTATGCCCCGCACGCTGTTGCCGTAAGCATCGAGTCCAGGGGAGAAGACGGCGATGCCTCCCTTGCCTGGTACCACGGCCATGATGCCACCGCTGACGCCGCTCTTGGCGGGGACGCCCACGTCGAAGGCCCACTGGCCGGCGGCGTCGTACATACCGCAGGTGTGCATGACGCTAAGCACTTCCCTAACGTGTTTGAGGGGAAGCGCCCGCTCTCCGGTTACGGGGTTCACGCCGCCGTTCGCCAGGGTTGCCGCCATCAGGGCGAGATCCTGGCAGGTGACGCGCACCGAACACTGACGCAGGTAGAGGGCGAGTATCGACTCGACGTCACCCGAGACCATGCCGTTGCTACGCATGAGGTAGGCCGTGGCCCTGTTGCGGTCCGCAGTACGCATCTCGGCCTCGAAGATGTCTTCGTCTACCGCGAGGCTCTCGTTGCCTGCATAGATCCGAAGTGTCTCCAGTATGCGTTCGAACTTCTCGGTCGGATCCCTACCCCGTATCAGGTCGGTGGTCACGAGCGCCCCTGCGTTGACCATTGGGTTGTGCGGGCGGTTGTTCCGCTCGTCGAATTCTATGGAGTTGAAAGCGTCTCCGCTTGGCTCCACGCCCACGTGTTCGAGGACGTGGTCTCGTCCGTGATCCGCCAGAGCCAGGCCGTAAACGAACACCTTCGAGATGGACTGCAGGGCGAACGGTTGATAGTGATCGCCAGTCTGGTAGGTATCCCCCAGGGTGCGGACGATGCAGATGCCGAATCGGTCGTTCTCTTCTGCGACAAGCTCCGGCTCGCGGTACCCTTGCCCCGACAGGTAGTAGCTCGCGACGCGCTCTTCGCCTGCGAGCAGGTGCCGTCTGTACAACTCCTCCATACGCTCGGTTACTTGTTGGCCGTTGGCGGGTGGGTGCATTCGATCTCTCCTCATCTAGCAATCTCTTGCACGGGTTTGCAGCAAGAACCTATAGCACAGGCAAAAGCTCATCGAACCACACTGTCTCGTTGACCAACCTCTCTGCGACTAGCAGTGGAAGGAATCCGGGGATATTACGATTTGCCGTCGGGAGAGGCACTAGGATGCCTGTGTGGCGCGTTGGTAGGCTATCGAGGTGGTGAAGGCGGCCAGTGGTATAGCCACCGCCGCGATGACCGAGCCCCCTATCCACTCGCCCCAGGTGTGAGACCCGAAAACCAGATATCCTGCCGTTGCTCCCACATGTACGAGCGTCTCCTCCGCGACGAAGGCCAGGGTAGCCGTGGCGAAGACGAACCAGAAGCGGCTTCTTACCAGCGTGTTGCTGCGCTTCAAGGCATCCGTAGGCCCGAGATTCTGGCGCCGAATCGCGGGTATGGCCAGAGACCAGCGGGTGTAGAGCCACGCCCCTGGAATGATCAACAGTCCGGCCGCCAGGCCCGTGACCACGAGCGTCGCCAACCCCGCTGCGAGCGTGCGCCAGACGTAGGAAGTGGCGTCCCGCAGTTCCACGAACACGCCGCGCAGTCCAATATGCTCGGTCCCCCGCTCGTACTCTACGACTATCTCCTCTGCATAGGCCAGGTACAGGAAATAGGCCAACGCCGCGGTGGCGTAGGTCAGAATGTTGTCCACGAAGAGCTGCTCTCCGGCGAAGTAATGTGGGGCTTCCGCTATCATGCCCAGGATCGCGCCTGGAACGATGGTCGCTGCCGGGTATCGGCCTACGATCGTCATAGCCTCCCGCCAGACCCCCGCGACCGAGCCCTGATCGGACATACAGCCTCAGCCCCCGAAGAGTCGAGCCAGCGCCGCCCCGCTTGCGGCGATCACCGGATCGATGGGCGGTGTGGTCGGGACGAAGGCTGCCGCCAGTACCGCGACGATGGCGGAGACACCCTGCCAACCTGGCCGAATCTCTTCACTCGGTTGTAGCAGGTGGCGACGTGGACGCTACGGCGGTATCGTCCGCTTCTTGCGCCGTTCGTCGGTAAGACGTTATCTCGGTTATAAGGATGCGGATTATCTCCGCCACCGGGATAGCCAGAAGTGCCCCTGCAATGCCAAGTAGCTGGCCGCCCACGAGCAGGGCGATCAGGATGACCAGCCCGTTGAGTTGTACGGCCTGGCTGTAGACCAGCGGCTGAAGCAGGTTGCTCTCCACCTGCTGATAGACCAGGACGAAAACGAGCAGCACCACCGCCTTCCACGGCTCGACGAAAAGACCGACGATCACGAGCAGCGCCCCACCCAGGGTCGCCCCTACCAGCGGCACGAGGTCCAGGACCGCCACCAGGAGTGCCAGAGGGGCGGCGTAGGGCATACCCAGGACGAGCAGCACCACGAAAGTCGTGACGCCGCAGATCACGCTGATGGCCAGATTGCCCGTAACGTAGCCGCTGATCGCCCCAGCCGCCTGGTCGAGGATGCGCCTTACGAGAGGACGGTGCCTCTCTCTGAAGAGCCCCACGCCGGCGTCGACGTACCTCTCGCTACCCAGTATGAGGAAGAAGGTAAGCGTCAGGATGGTCGCCAGCGCGGCGACGAAGCCGGCGGCGCCGATGGCTATCTGTCCGGTGGCCGAGAAGATGTTCCGAACCGCCCCTCCCAG
>DASUPX010000308.1:0-14352 GCA_036280905.1 Rubrobacter sp.
TCCGGCGATGACACGCGCGGCTGCCGTGCAGTCCTGCCCGGAGTTGGCATAGCCGGCATACCGGATGCCAGCTACGACCTCCTCAAGGTCCGCGTCGTCGAAGACCACCACGGGCGCCTTGCCGCCGAGCTCGAGGTGCACGCGCTTGAGCGTGTCCGAAGCGGCCCTGGCGACCGCTTTCCCGGTGGCCACGTCACCGGTCAGGGAGACCATGTCCACCCCAGGATGGCGCACGATGCCCGCGCCGACCGGCTCGCCGTCACCGGTTACGACGTTCAGGACGCCGCGAGGAAAGATGTCGGCACCCAGCTCCGCCATCCTCAGGGTCGTGAGCGGTGTCTGCTCTGAGGGTTTGAGTACCACGGTGTTGCCCGCGGCCAGGGCGGGCCCTATCTTCCACACGGCCATCATGAGGGGGTAGTTCCAGGGCGCTATCTGGCCGACGACGCCTACGGGCTCGCGCCGGATCATGCTGGTGTACCCGCGCGTGTACTCTCCGGCCGACTTGCCCTCGACGTCGCGCGCCATCCCGGCGAAGAAACGCAGGTTGTCGACGATGTAAGGCAACTCCTCCCGCGCCGAGCTGATGGGCTTGCCCACGTTGCGCGACTCCAGTTGGGCAAGCTCCTCGGCGTTCTCTTCCAGGGCGTCGGCGAGACCGTGCAACATCCGCGACCGCTCTGCGGGCGTGGAATCGAACCACCCTCCGAAGGCTTTCCTGGCAGCCCCTACGGCCCTGTCCACATCCTCCCCAGAGCACTCGGGCACCTCGGCGATGACCTCCCGGGTCGCGGGGTTCAGCACCTTTCGCCACTCGCCGTCCGCGCCTTCGGCGAACTCTCCGTCGATAAAGATCTTCTCTCTGGCCATCGATACGTCCACGAAGTACCCCCGCTACTCGTTCATCATGTAGGCTTCGGCGCCCCGCTTGAGCATGCCGCGGGCCACGATGGTGCGCTGGATCTCGCTGGTCCCCTCCCAGATACGGTCCACCCTGAGCTCGCGGTAGTAGCGCTCGACCGGGTTCTCGGTCATGTATCCGCGACCGCCGAAGGTCTGGACAGCCCGGTCCGCCACCCTGCCGGCCATCTCGGAGGCGAAGAGCTTCGCCATGGCCGTCTTGCCGTGCAGGATCCTGGCGTCTTCCCTCTCCCACGCGCGGGCGACGTGGTACGTCATGAGCCTGGCTGCGTTCAGCTCCGTCAGGGAGTCAGCCAGCATGAACTGGATGGCCTGGTACTCCGCGAGCTTCCTGCCCGAGGCCGAACGCTCCAGTGACCAGGAGCGGGCAAGGTCTACCAGCCGCTCGGCGGCCCCGCAACAGCGGGCGGCGATCATCAACCTCTCCAGCGAGAACCAGCGTTTGGTCCCCTCATCGCCCCCACTGCCCAGCTTTGCGCCAGCCGGAACCAGACAGTCATCGAGCCTGAGCTCGACGTGTTTGGAGGCGTAAGGGTCGTGCATGAAGGTCGGGGTGCGGACGATCTCCAGCCCAGGAGTATCCCTGTCCACGAGAAAGGATGCCTGCTCCCCACCCTCCCAGGCAAGCACGATGAAGAAGCCGGCACGCTCCCCGCCGGTCACGAACCATTTCTCCCCGTTCAGCACCCAACCTTCCCCATCCCGCTGGGCGGTAGTCTTTATGTCCTTGATGTCCGACCCGGCCTCGGGCTCGGTGATGGCCCACGCCTCCCGAGTCTCACCCCGCACGACGGGCAAGACGTAGCGCTCTACCTGCTCGGGGCTGGCGAGCTCGAGAAGCTCCCGCGGACCACGGTCGGCGACCATGTAGCCGAGGCCGTTGGTGGTCTTGCCCGACTCCTCCTCCAGCGCCACCAGCGAGGCCATGGAGAGGTCCATCCCGCCGTACTCGGTTGGCATATTGAGGTTGCTGAACCCGGCCGCCCTTGCCTCGTCGCGCAAAGCCCTCAGCCTGTCTTCGTCGATCTCCCCCCTCTCGGCTATCTCCACCTCGAAGGGATGGAGCTTCTCCGTCACGAACCGCGCGGCGCGATCCTTCAACTCCCTCACCTCTTCGGGGATCTCGGGCAAGATCTGTTGCTCCGGCACCGTCGTCATGGCTCTGTCTCCTCTATCTCTTCGGGAAGGGAAGCGCGATCGCATCCTGAAGCCTGTTCGGGTCCTTCTCCCTCGAGAACCGCGACAGCTCCACGTCTTCTTTCGGCAAATCCCCGAGGGTGTCCTCGGAGATCAAACGCGCCATGGCCTCCCCGAGCGCAGGACCCCACATCATGCCGTGCCCGCCCGCGGCCAGCACGTAGAACCCTTCCCTGGGCTGGTCGACTATCGGTAGGTGGTCGGGCGTATAGTCTATGGACGCGGCCCACGCCCGTGAGACGGGCAGCCCCGCTAGCGCGGGATGTGCCGACTCCCAGTCGGGGCGCATCTTTTCGTAGTAGTCCCAGTCGAAGCCGATCTGGTACCGTCCCGAGGTGTCCGCCTCGTCGACGGGGTTGCTCATGCCGAGCAGCGCGCCCTGCTCCTCGGGCCGCCAGTAGTACCCCTTGCCCACGTTGAAGACGAGCGGGAACGGGTGAATGGCATCACCACCGAGCACCGGGAAGGTGACGATCTGATGCCGCACGGCCATGACGGGCACTTCCACCCCAACCATGGCACCGACCGCGTGCGCCCCCCGAGGCCCGCCGGCATCGACCACCCTCTCCGCCTCGAAGAGCCCACCAGCGGTCTCCACGGCGTAATGATCCCCGCGCTCCTCTATACCGAGCACCTCGCACATCTCGAACAGCTCCACGGCCTCCTCCGATAGTACGGCGCAGGTGGCGTTGCGGGCCGCGATGGGCGGATGGACGTAGCCGTCACCTGCGGTGTAGGTGGCCCCCACGAAACGGTCCCAGGCGAGGTCGGGAAACCGCCTTCTCCCCTCCTCCGGCGTGACCCACTCGTTCTCTACCCCGGCCTCGCGGCGCACCCCGATCAGGCGCATGAACCCTTCTTTTTCCTCCTCCGTCTCGGCGACGATGTAGTACCCGGTCTCCCTGAAACCGGAGTCGAGGCCGAGTTCCTCCCCGAGCGAGAGGTACAGCTGCCTGGAGAGCTTGCCAAGCCTGGCCGCCGTCTCCGAGCCTCCCTGCTGACGGACCACCCCGGCCGAGCGGCTGGTAGCCCCGCCACCGGCCCAGCCGCGCTCGAGCACCGCAACCCGCCCGAACCCGCGCCTGGCCAGCCGGTAAGCGGTCCATAGACCCAGGTTGCCCCCACCTACCACCACCACATCGTAGACCGGCATCTCCCTTTCCTCCTCTTCGCTAGCTACCCGCATTCCAGGTACGGCGTTGAACCGTAATTTAGTTGCCTCTCGTTCTCACCCCTGCCACACCAGGGACGCCGAACCCGGATAGACGCCCGCAAACACCGCTCTGGTCTCCCCATATGGTCCTACCCCAGAAGTAACGGACCCTACCACCTCGATTCCACAGGCAACGGCGTACAGAGCCTCGAGTGTTTCTTGAACAGCCATTTAAAAAAGATTATACTGAATCTGTTAGATTGCGGCAAACAAGCAAGCCGGGGTCAGATTATCGGCTCGAAAGGGGGGCCAAGTGACGCCTCTAGATCGCGAACTGTTGGTCTCGTCGGTTATGCCTGACGGGCAGATGAGCCTGCCGCGGGCGGCCTACACGGAGGATTCGGTGCTCGCCTGGGAGATGGAGCACTTCTTCGACGAGAGCTGGGTGTGCGTGGGCCGTTCTGAGGATTTGCGGAGCCCCGGCGACCGTAAAGCGGTAGCCCTCGGGCACGAGCGGGCGTTGCTCGTCAGGGGCGAGGATGGGGTCTTGCGGGCCTTCTACAACGTGTGCCGTCACCGGGGCCACGACCTGTTGGAGGTCGGTTGCAGCGCGGGCGGAAAGTTTATCCGCTGCCCCTACCACGCGTGGGCCTACGGCCTCGACGGGAGGTTGCAGGGCACGCCGGGGTTCGGCGGGAGCTTCGGGTTCGACAAGGAGGATTACTCGCTCTTGCCGGTCCGTCTTGCGGAGTGGCACGGGTGGGTCTTCCTCAACGCCAGCGGGGATGCCCCGTCGTTCGAGGATCACGTCGGGGACCTTGGGGACAGAATCTCCCACCACGGCCCCGGCGAGCTCGTGACCGCCGCCGGGCAATCCTACGAGGTAGCGGCGAACTGGAAGATCCTGGCCGAGAACTACCACGAGTGCTACCACTGCCCGTCCATACACCCCGAGCTGTGCAAGGTGAGCCCGCCCAAGAGCGGGGAGGATTACGAGTCTACCGGCGCCTGGGTCGGGGGACCCATGGAGCTCGAGGACTTCGCCGAGACTATGTCGCTGGACGGCAGGAGCCACGCCCCGAGGTTGCCACACCTGGCTGAAGGGCAGGAGAGGGAAGTCTACTACTTCCAGCTCTTCCCAAACCTGCTCGTGAGCCTCCATCCCGACTACATCATGACCCACAGGCTGAGGCCCCTGACACCCGACAGGACCGCCGTGGAGTGCGAGTGGCTCTTCTCCCGCGAGGCCACGGAGCAAGAAGGTTTCAATCCTTCTTACGCCAGCGACTTCTGGCACATTACCAACGGCCAGGACTGGGCCGCCTGCGAGGGCGTCCAGCGGGGCGCATCATCCCGCGGCTACCGTCAGGGTCCCCTCTCCCCCGAGGAGTCCACGGTGGGCAAGTTCGTCGGTATGGTCGCCCGGGGATACCTGGAGGGCGGGGTCGTGCAGATACCCGACTGGACCGCGCCAGAGCGCACCCCCAGCCAATACCGATAAGCCGTCAGCCGTCAGCTGTCAGCTCTCGAGTACCGGTAGTTGACGGTTCGACCAGGGCGTCGACGGCCGTGCAGCCTTCTTCCCCGACTATGAGTGGGTTTACGTCGAGGGCGTCGATGAGGTCCCCGAGGTCGTGGGCCAGAACGGAGAGGCGTGACAGGGCGTGGGCCAGCGAATACCTGTCCGCTGGTGGCCCACCCCTGACGCCCTCCAGCAAGCGGACCGCGCCGAGACGGTCTACCAGCCTTCTGGCGTGTGCCTCGTTCAGGGGGGGAAGGGCCAGGCGGCGGTCTGCTAGCGTCTCGATCAGGATGCCCCCGGCTGCAACCATCACCAGCGGGCCGAACTGGGGGTCGTGGACGATGCCGAGCGCCATCTCCACGCCGGGTCCCACCATCTCCTGCACCACCACCTCGGGACCGAGGCGAGAAGACATCTCCCCGTAGGCGGCCGTCAGGGCCGCCGGGTATTCTATCCCAAGCCTCACGCCGCCGACGTCGGTCTTGTGAGATGCTGCGGCTGTTTTGAGGGCCACGGGGTATCCCAAACGCTGTGCCGAAGCGAGGGCTCCATCAAGGCTATCCACTGCCACGGTCTGGGCTACCGGAATCCCGTAGTCCGCGAGCATCTCCAGCGCCTCGTCCTCTCCGGGGCGTGGGCCGGAGGCCAGGGTTTCACGCCAGCGGAGCCGGATGTGGTCGGGGACCGCATCCGGTGGCGGCGTGGAGGCCAGGGCGCGCGAGTCGCGTCGGTCGAAGAGGTGGCGGAAGGCGAGCAGGCCGGAGTTCACGTCCTCGAGCACGGGTATTCCCCCGGAGCGCAACTGGTCCGCCGCGCTATCCTGGATCGCGCTCGTTAACCCGCAGACCACCGCGACGGGTTTGTCCGTCGCGCTCCAGACCCTCTCCGCGGCCCACGCGTGGCCCCTTTCGGCACGCTCGCTGTGCAGGTCGACCACGTAGGCGAAAGCCCCCGTGTCGGGGTCTGCCGCCAGGTGCCGGGAGCAGTCCAGGAAGGTGGCGTAAGCGCCGTCGTCCGTGCCCCAGGCATCCAGCGGGTTGACCGAGGGTAGTCCGGGTTCCAGCCGCGCGGCCAGGCTTTTCAAAGTCTTCTCCGAGGGCTGCGCCAGGGGAACCCGGAGGCCTGCCGCCGAGTCGACCAGGTGCGCCCGCTCGCCGCCGGAGTCGAGTATCGCGGCCAGGCCTCCGCGGGCGGCGCGGCGTCCCGCGGCCAGGAGTTCAACCAGGTCCGCCATCTCGTTCAGCGTTCCGACGCGGGCCACATCGTAGGCATCGAAGAGCGCTTCGTAAGCAGCGTCGTCCCCAGCCAGGGCGCCGGAGTGGGCGGCGACGAGCCGGCGTGAGGCTGGGTCTCTTCCCACCTTCAGCGCGACGATCGGCACGTCCCGTTCGGCGGCAGTTGCGAGGGCCAGCCGGAAGCGGTCCGGGTCCCTGATGGTCTCCAGAAACAGGGAGATCACACGCGTCGAGTCTCGTTCGAGGGCGTAGAGCATGTAGTCGGCCATGGTCGTACGGAGTTCCTGGCCCGTGGAGACCGCGAGGTTGAAGTGGATTCCCCTCTCGGCGTGCAAGAGCGCAGAGAAGGCGGAGCCGGAGTGGGAGATCCAGGCCACGTTCCCCGGTTTCAGGTCCGTACGCTCCTCGAAGGCCAGGGCCCTCAACCCCCGCTCGACATCCAGGAACCCCATGCAGTTGGCGCCGCACACGGCCATGCCGGCCCCCTCGGCGATGCGCCTCAACCGCTCGGCGAGCGGGGGGTCACGCGGCGGGGCCTCGAGCGCGCTGGCGAACACCACGACGCCCCGGGCGCCGCAACTTGCCGCCGCCTCCATCTGTTCCTCGAGCCGGTGGTTGCCAACCCCAAGCAACACGAGGTCGGGAGCGAAAGGCAGCGCACCGAGCGAGGGGAAACAAGAGAAGCCCTCGACCTCGTCGTACCTGGGGTTGACGGCGGCGACCCGGCCAGAGAAGCCGCCGACCGCGAGCTGGCGTACCATGTGGTTGCCTGGCGAGTCGAACTTCGGGCTCGCGCCGACCACGGCGACGGAGCGCGCCCCCAGCATGGCCCTGGTAGCGCCGTCGAGCGCCACGATTCTATCCTCTGCTGCGGGGGGTCAGGCGTTCCTTTATACGCTCCCTTCGCATGTCGCGCCGGATCTCCCGCACGCAGTTGTAGGCCGGGATGGCACAGACACCGCCACCGGCGTGCGTCGCCGAGGAGGCCTGGTACAGGCCACGTATGGGGGTCCGGTAATCTGCGTAGCCTGGCGCCGGACGCATGTGGAAGAGCTGCTCGGCCGAGAGCTCGCCGTGGAAGATGTTGCCCCCGAAGAGCCCGATCTCCTGCTCCATGTCATACGGTCCTATCACCTGACGGTGCAGGATCGCATCCTTCAAATTGGGCGCGAGCTCGGTGTAGCCGTCGACCACGCGGTCCGCGTACGCCTCAAGCTCCGCCCGGTGCGGCTCCTCCGACCATTCGTGCGGCACCCACTGTGTGAAGAGCGACATGATGTGGTAGCCCTCCGGGCACAACGTGCGGTCGAACACCGTGGGTATCACACCGTCCGAGAAAGGCCGCCGGGCTGGCTCGCCACGCCGCGCATCCTGGAAGGCCTCCTCGATGTAGTCGATGGAGTGAGCAAGCTCGATGGCCCCACCAAGATGGTCGCCCTTGCCAGGGTTCGAGGTGAAGTCCGGTAGCTCGGAGAGAGCGAGGTTGATCTTGACGACCCCGCTGCGTGAGTTCCACCGCTCTATGCTATCGACGAACTCCCCGGGCAACTCATCCGGCCGCAGTTGCTCCAGGAAGGTGGTTCTCGGATGCGTGGCCGCCACCACGATGTCCGCCTCCAGCTCGTCCCCGCCCTCCAGAACAACACCTGTCACACGCCCATTTTTCTGCAGGATGCGCTCCACGGGGGCGTTCGTCCTTACCTCGGCACCGAACTCTTCGGCCGAGCTCCTGAGCGCGTCCGAGACGGCGCCCATCCCGCCCCTGGGGTAGCCCCAGGAACTCAGGCCGAGGCCGGCGTCCCCGATCTCGTGGTGCATCAACACGTACGCCGTGCCGGGGGAGGCCGGCCCGGCCCACGTTCCTATGATGCCGTCGACGGCCATGGCCCCCTTGATCTCGGGCGACTCGAACCAGCGGTCCAGGAGATCCCAGGCGCTCATGGTCATGAGCCGGGTCAGCTCGCCGACCCGCGCCACGTCGAGCCCCCGCATCTTCCACGCCAACTTGAGCTGCTCCAGCAGGTCGAGGGGGTGCCTGGAACCCACCTTCGGCGGTGTGGTCAAGAGCAGGGGCTCCATGATCGCCGCCTGCTCCGCAAGCCACCCGCGCCACTCCCCGTAGGCCTCGGCATCCCGGCGCGAGAACCGCGCCATCTGCTCGAAGTCTCGCTTGTCGTCCGTGCCCGTGATGGTCAGGGATCGCCCGTCCGGGAAGGCGTAGAAAGAAGGTCCCATGGGGTAGACCTTGTACCCGTGACGCTCCAACCTCAACTCGTCGATGACGCGCCGCGGCATCAAGCTCATCACATACGAGTAGGTGGTGACGTTCAACTCGGGCGCCTCGGGCCACGGCGCGTCCGTGCTCGCCGCCCCACCCACCTTGTGGCGGGCCTCAAGCACCACCGTGCGCAACCCGTCGCGCGCGAGGTAAGCCCCCGCCGCAAGCCCGTTGTGCCCCCCGCCGATGACTATGGCATCAAAGCCGCCCTTCATCACCCTCTCCCTTCAGGAGCCGAAGCCTCTACTAAACAGTCATTCAATCTAGCATTTCGCGGTCGCGGCGGCAAGACGTTTCTCGTAGACGGACAGTTCACCGGTTCGATGGACCAGGGCGTCGGGTTATGCTATCTTGCGCATTAAATAGCCGTTCACAACTCGGAAGGGAGGCGGCGGGAGCCGCATGAGTGGTAGGCCCAGGTTGACACAGAAGCGGCGCACACAGATGTTGGAGGCGGCTGCCGAGGTCATCGGGGAGCGGGGTCTTTGCGACACGCGCATCGCCGACGTCGCGGGGCGGGCCGGGTTGAGCCCGGCGCTGGTGGTGTATTACTTCGGTTCCAAGGAGAAGTTGTTGACGGAGGCGCTCGCCTACGCCGAGGACCTCTTCTACATCGAGGCGTTCAGGGAGTTGACCGGTATAGAGGGTGCTGGGGACCGGCTCGCGCGGCTCATAGAGCTGGCCTGTCCGCCGGTAGAGCGGCGGGAGACGGGCGAGTACTGGGCGTTGTGGGTGGAGTTATGGTCGCGGTCCTTGCGCAACGGGGAGGCGGCCCGCAAGCGCGAGGCCCTGGACAGGCGCTGGCGGAACACCATCGCCGAGGTTGTCAGGGAGGGCCAGCGGCGTGGTGAGTTCGGGCCCTGCGATCCCGAGCGGTTCGCGACGTACCTCTCCGCGCTCATGGACGGCCTCGCGCTGCAGATGCTGCTCAAGGATTCTGCGGTGGACGGCGCGATGGTCAACGGGATGTGTCTCCACGCGGCGGCGCGGGAGCTGGACCTCGACCCCGCCGCCCTGGGACGGCGAAACGGACAAAGTGGAGGGGAGTACGCTACCGAGGGGTAAGGTGGTAGAGATGGGGTTCCATCCGAAACAGAGGCCTTTCTGGCCTCCGTCGATGTCCCGCCGCGAGGCGCTGAGGCTCATGGCCGGTGCGGCGATGGCCGGCAGTGTGCTCGCTGGTTGCGGTTCCGGGGCGGATAACTCTTCCGCCGTGAAGATAGTCGCGGGCACACGAGACAGGCCCGTCAAGCAGCCCCTCTACGACGACAACCCGATGATAGAGTCGGGGCTGGAGCCGGAGAAAGGGCCGTTACGCATCTACAACTGGGCCGACTACATGTACACCCGCGTGCTCAAGGACTTCGAGAAGGAGTTCGGGGTCGAGGTCGAGCTCACCACCTTCTACAACCTGGAGGAGGCAACCAGGAAGCTCAGGACAGGCAAGGTTGACTTCGACGTGTTCGTCCCCACCGCCGAGATCATACCCAAGTTCGTGGCCGGCAAGCTAATGCAGCCCCTCAACCACAGCTACCTGCCGAATTTAAAGAAGAACGTCTGGCCCATGCTCGCCGATCCGTACTACGATCAGGGTTCGCGCTACACCGTCCCCTACACCGTCTACCTGACCGGCATCGGCTGGCGAACGGACATGGTATCGGCCGACATCGCCGGCATGGACAACCCGTGGGAGGCCTTCTGGAACCCCGAGTACAAGGGCATCGCTGGGCTCTACGACGAGTACAGGGAGGCCATCGGGGTCGGAATGTACAGGAGCGGCATCACCGACATCAACGGGGACAAGAAGAGTGACCTGAACAAGGCCACGGACAACCTCATCGAGCTGACGGACCTCGTCGATATCCGCTACACAATCGACGGCGCCTACGCCAAGTTGCCGGAGAGCGCCTTCGGCATCCACCAGGCCTGGTCCGGGGACATGGTCAACGCGCCCTACTACATGCCCAAGGGCGACGATCCTTCGGTGCTGCGCTTCGTGTGGCCTCCGAAGGCACAGGGGGGGGCTGGAGGCTACGTCTCCAACGACAGCCTCGCCGTTCTGAACGGGGCCGAGCATCCGGTCCTCGCCCACATGTTCCTCAACTACATGCTAGACGACAAGGTGGCCGTAAAGAACTTCAGCTGGAACGCCTACCAGCCGCCCATAAACGCCCTCAAGCCGGACAAGCTCGTCTCCGACGGGATGATCCGCGAGAACCTCGCGTCCACGGTTATCGAGCAGGGCGACTTCGACATGGGCCAGATACCAGAGCAGTTGACGCCCGAGGAGGACAAGCACTGGCTCGAGGCCTGGTCACGGGTACAGCAGGGGGGATAACGCGGTGAGCAAACCTGCCGACGAGCGCGGGGCCGTCGGGGAGGGACGCTGGCTCTGGCCGGGCTTCGCACTGCCCGGCGTGGTGTGGCTCATCATCCTCTTCGTCACGCCCCTGTACGCCATCATGGCCATGGCCATGGGCACCTCGGACCCCGTCTTCGGGGACACGCTGCCCGTGTGGAACCCGTTGCAGTGGAACTTCGCGACCTTCGGGGATGTTCTTGGCGAGCTGTTCACAGGCCAGCTCGGGGTGGTGTTCCTGCGCACGCTCGTCTACGTGTTCGTGGCGGCGGGCCTGAGCCTCCTGATCGGGTACCCCGTGGCCTACTACATCGCGAGGCACGCCGGACGGTACAGGGTGTTGCTCTTGCTGCTCATCATCGCGCCGTTCTGGATCAACTACCTCATGCGGATGCTCGCCTGGGTGAACCTGCTCTCCACTGACGGCTACGTGAACCGGATCCTGATGTTCGTGGGCATCCTCGATGCGCCCAGGGAATGGCTCGTGGGTAAACCCGAGACCGTCGTGCTCGGTCTCGTCTACGGCTACGTGCCGTTCCTGATCCTGCCCCTCTTCGCCGCCCTGGACAGGATCGACCAGCGCGTCATCGAGGCGGCGCGCGACCTCGGGGCCAGTCCCGCGCAGGCCTTCTTCCGCGTCACGCTGCCGCTCTCCTACCAGGGCATGCTGGCGGGGTGCGTGATCATCATGCTCCCCATGTTCGGCGACTACTACACGGCGACCCTCCTGTCCGGGTCGCCGAAGACGAACATGATCGCCAAGCTCATAGAACAGAACATAAACTCGAGCGCCGGGGGTAACACGGGCGCGGCCCTGACCCTCGTCCTGATGGTGTTCGTCGGCCTCCTGATGACCTACTACCTGTTCAGCGTGGCCAGGGCGACCAGGGAGGCCCGTTCGTGAGCGCGCCTTCCGACGCCGGGCGAAACACGGCCCTCACGCGTCTACGGATGTGGTGGTCGAACCCCTGGGGCCGACCACGCTTCCTCATAATCTTTACCTGGGCCTACGTGCTGTGGTCGCTGGCCCCCGTGGCCGTGGCCGTGCTCTTCGGGTTCAACGACGGCCGCTCCCGCAGCACCTGGCAGGGTTTCTCGCTGCGGTGGTACTTCCAGGATCCCGACCTCTCCGTGTTGCACGACCCCTCCCTCAGGGACGCCCTCTTCCAGAGCCTCAAGCTCGCCGGCCTGACCATGCTGATCGCCACGCCTCTGGGGGTCGCGCTCGCCATCGGGCTGGCTCGCTGGCGCGGAAGGGGAGCGCGGCCGGCCAACTTCCTGATGCTCTTCCCGCTGGTCACGCCGGAGATAGTGATGGGCGTCTCGCTGTTCCTGGTGTTCGTGTACCTCTTCGGCTTCATACAGCTCGGCACCCAGGCGCAGTTGCTCGGGCACGTCACGTTCACCATCTCATACGTGGTGATCGTGGTGCGCGGTCGGCTCTTCGCTGTCGGACGGGAGTACGAGGAGGCGGCAATGGACCTCGGGGCCTCGCAGTGGCAGGCCATAAGGATGGTTCTGTTGCCCATGCTTGCGCCGGCCATCTGGGCGAGCCTCATGATAGCCTTCGCCATCTCCATCGACGACTTCGTGATAACGGCTTTCCTGATGGGCGACCAGACCTCGGCCACCATCCCGGTCAAGCTCTATAGCGCCGCGCGTGCCGCCCCCAGCCCGGCCCTGAACGCCCTGGCCAGCATCCTCCTCTTCGCCTCCATGCTCGCCATAAGCGTCGCCCTGCTGGTAATGCGCCGTTCCCAGAAAAAGGAGGGCGCGAAGCGGTCCGCCGTCGAGGATTTCGCGCGGTTGGAGATATGAACTCATCTAGGCCGTTCGAGAACCGTTCTGATCACGGTAGGGGGTCGAGCAACAGGTAGCTCTGCCCACGGAAACGTCAGCGTTGGTTGGCGCCTACGCGGGCTTGCGGGCGGTGAGGCTAGCATAGGCGATGTGCCCGAAGAAGGTCCCCACCTCCAACCTCCGATGCGCCTCCGCTTACAACGCGGCTGCCGTGTCCTTATACGGCCGGAGGAGGACAGGATGTCCGCGCCCCCGGAGGTTGTATCAATTGCATCTTGTCCTCAGATTAACCACAATGATGGTGGCACGCTATACGTAACTTCTCGTATCTCTGGTACCCGTAGTCCTTCAAGTGACGTTTGCCCGGCGTCTTGGTGCGGCGTCAGCTATCCTCGCGGCCTCATTGCGGCTACCGGACGCCGATTGACTTGTCGTGGTCATCGCCGTAGGTCTACTTACCGGTTCCGTGTACGCTTGCGCGAGGAGAGAGCGGATTTGAGTTTGTCTCTCATACGCGATTTCCATCCGGAGCAGTTCGGCAAGGCACCCAGAATCTCGGCAGGAGTAACTCGGGGCGAGCGAAACGTTACCACCTCGGCGTCTATGGACTCGATGCCGTGATAGCGGGCCACGGAGACCCTGTGGTTACCGTCGTTGACGAAGTAGGCGTCCCCCATCTTGTACAGGCTCACCGGCGGCAGCTCCTTGCCCCGCTGGAAAGCGCTGTCGACGCTCTCCCAGCGCGACGATACGTCTGGGCGAACCGGTAGGAAACAGGCGTCGAAGTCGTTGCTGCGACCTACGCTGCCGATTATCTTCTCGACCTCTACCGCCTCTGTCCTGGCGATTGGGAGTCGATTGCGAACCCCCAGTGACCTCCTGACCTCCTCGAAGGCCGGCAGGCTGAAGTCATCTTTGCGCATGGCGTTCCCCAGGCGCCGAATCAAAGCTCTCCTGCGGGCGCGACCGAAGTCGACCATCGCCTGTGTCTCGGGGTTTATCTGAGCGATCATGAGTTATTCGACCTCCACTCTACTCGTGATCTGTGCTGACAGTATCGTCAGGAATGCCGATCGGGGCATCGGCCGAAGGCCACCATTTGCGACCAGACCTTTGGCGGAGGGAGAACGTGAGACTTATAGCGATACGGGAGCGAGTCGAGGCGCTGGGCAGGAAGGCATCAGGCCACAGGTTTCAGGACAAATTACCTGACGCCTGTTGCCTATACTCACCTCGAGTTCGCTCTTTCCGCGAACCGCTCTAATCTGCCACAGCCCGAGCGGTTGTGGCGAAGGACTCGTTCTCTTCATCGTTCCCGGCGGTGCCTAGTACCCGAAGAGCCTCGCACGGCAGGTACACCGAGACCGGTGCACCCCTCTCGAAGGATTCATCTACCCCATCGTTGGCGAGCATGCATTGGATATGCTCTCCCCCGTCGAGGGTGACGACGAGCTGGGAGATGGGGCCTGCATACACGACGCGTTCTATCCTGCCGGGCAACCGGTTCTCCCCGGTTCTTCCTGGGGCCTCCACTCGCACCCGCTCGGGGCGCACCACCACCTTGACCTGTCCCCTGGCAGAGGTGTGGCCGTGGGAGGCGAGCAACTCCAGATCCCCGGCCCTTAGCCTGCATCTGCCGTCTGACGTCTCGCCGACGGCCTCGGCGTCGAGCAGGTTCGAGACGCCGAGAAAGTCCGCGACGTAGGCCGACGCGGGCTCTTCGTAGACCTCGCGGGGAGTGCCGACCTGCTCGACGCGGCCCTCCCTCATCACGGCGAGGCGGTCGGCCATGGTCAGGGCCTCTTCCTGGTCGTGCGTAACGTAGACGAAGGTCACCCCGACCTGCTCCTGCAGGGCCTTGAGCTCGACCTGGAGCGTCTTCCTGAG
>DASUPX010000309.1:0-3324 GCA_036280905.1 Rubrobacter sp.
CTGGAACCGGTAAGGGACCCTGACCTGGTCGTCGCCACCATCGCCGAGGGGTTGGGGCTGCAGGAGATCGGGGAGCGGCCACTACTCGAACGACTCAAGTCTTACCTTCGGGACAGGACAATGTTGCTGCTTCTCGACAACTTCGAGCACGTGGCGCAAGCATCTGTGGTCGTGGCCGAACTCCTGCGAGCCTGTCCCATGCTCGAGGTCCTTGTGACCAGCCGTGCCGTCCTCCACCTCTCGGGCGAGCATGAGTATCCGGTGTCGCCGCTCGAGTTGCCCGACAACGAACGCCTTCCAGCCCCGGGAGAGATAGCCCGCTACGAGGCAGTAGACCTGTTCATCCAGCGAGCACAGGCGGCGAGGCCTGACTTCAGCCTCGATGCCAGAGAGGCGCCGGTGGTGGCGGAGATCTGCCTCCGCCTGGACGGGCTGCCGCTCGCCATAGAGCTCGCCGCCGCCAGGGTCAAGCTGCTGCCACCGGAGGCTCTGCTCGCCCGACTCGAAAAGCGACTGCCATTTCTGGCAGGCGGACCCCGCGACTTGCCGGCCCGCCAGAGGACGCTCGGGGACACGATCCGGTGGAGTTACGACCTGCTCGACGAGGACGAGCAGAGGCTGTTCAGGCGTCTCTCCGTCTTCGACGGCGGATGCATCCTTCCCGCCATAGAGTCCGTGTGCGGTCCTGGAGGTGGAGGACCTGGGGTGCTAGACGACGTCACCTCCCTCATAGACAACAATCTGTTGCGCCGGGTGGAGGATGAGGCGGGGATGGTTCGGCTTGCCATGCTGGAGACCATCCGGGAGTACGCGTTGGATCGCTTGCGGGAGTGCGGCGAGGAACACGCGGTTCGACGCGTCCATGCCAGCTATTTTCTGGCCCTGGCGGAGGAGGCAAACCCCCACCTCACCACCGCGGAGCAGATGCGCTGGCTCGACCTCCTGGAGACGGAGCACAACAATCTGCGGGCGGCGCTGCGCTGGTCGCTGCAGAACGAGGACGTGGAGACGACGCTGCGGCTCGCGGGGGCATTGTGGCGGTTCTGGTACGTACGAGGTCATCTCGGCGAGGGGAAGAGGTGGCTGGATCTTGCACTCGACCTGGAAGCGGGAGATTCTGCGCTCAGGGTGAGGGTGCTCGGGGCGGGGGCGAGCTCGCGCACAGCCAGGGAGATCTTGACCGCGCCCAGGAGTTGCGCCAGGAGGCCCTTGCGTTGTCCTTACAACTTGGTGACGAGGCGCAGATCGCCGACGCGCTCAACGGGCTGGCGTTCGTGATCCGCAGGAGGGGCGAGTACGCGCGGGCTCGCGGCATGCATCGGGAGGCACTCGACCTTTATCGCAAGCTGGAAGACCTGTGGGGCATCGGACGGTCTATGGACCTACTGGGCCGTGCGGCGGCTTTCCAGGGCGACTACGAGGCGTCACTTCCCCTGCTAAGAGAAGGCCTGAAAATGTGGCGGCGGGTCGGGGACCGTGAAGGCATAGCCGAATCTACCGCCCTTATCGGCATGGTCGCGCTTGGAAAAGGCGACTATGCGACGGCGCGCAACAAACTGCGGCAGGCCCGGCAGGTCATGGAAGAGTTGGGAGACCCTCGGGGCGTAGCCAAGATGACCGTCGCCCTGGCTGACGCTTACCTCGACGATGGTGATCCCGCGGCGGCCCATGCGCTGTACGAAGAAGCCCTGATGCTCTTCAGGGACGTGGAGGACAAGTGGTGGATCCCGTGGTGCCTGGAGGGTGTGGCGGGGGTTGCCGTCTCGAGGGCACAACCATCCAGGGCAACGCGGCTATTCGGCGCGGCGGCAGCCCTGCGCGAGGCGACAGGCGCCCCCAGGCCGCCAGCGTTCCGCGCATACTGCGAGCGCGACCTGGCCACCGCCAGGCGCCAGCTCGGCGAGGAGGTTTTCGGAATGGTCATGACGGAAGGTCGCGCCATGGACCTTCAGGCAGCCATCGAGAGAGCGCTCGAGCAACCTACCGGACCGGAGCAGCCCTTCCTGAACGAGCCAGCATCGGGCCATCCTTCACGCCTGACCGGCCGCGAGGTCGAGGTCTTGAGGCTGGTGGCCCAGGGACTCACGGACGGCCAGGTCGCGCGGGACCTTCACATAAGCCCACGCACCGTCGGCCGACATCTCGGGGCAATCTACAAGAAGCTCGAGGTTCCCTCCCGTGCCGCTGCCACCAGGACGGCCGTCGAACGGGGCCTGATCTAACGACGATCATAATACGTGGTGATCGCGCTTTTCCGACCGCAGGCGAGCACCAGGCGTGGAAGTGGTTGCCACCTTGCCTCGGTGTCACCGATCGACCGGGCTAGGGACGATTCTTCCGCCCATCCTGGCTTCTCTCCGAAGACCGCTTGACGGCGAGGGGAGCGGTCTTGCCGAGTGACTCCACGAGATCTACGAACTCCATGGGTAACCTTACCCAGGCTCGTGCTGATGCCACTCTTTGGCACGTTGGGTAAGGCTACCGATGCCCTGTCCGTTTGCGTGGTCCAGAGTAGATCCGACGATACAAGCGTAACGATAGGAGCACCATGGTGACGGAACAACTCATCGACGAGCGCAAGCTCGACGAGTTCGTCGGGAGGTTCGCGACGGACCTCGGGGCCGTGACGCACGCGGCGACCGTGCTTATCGGTGACGAGCTTGGCCTCTACAAGGCGATGGCCGACGGCGAGCAGATCACGGCGGCAGAGCTTGCCAGGCGTACCGGTACAGACGAAAGGTACATGCAGGAGTGGCTCTCTGCCCAGGCTGCCAGCGGTTATGTGGAGTACGATCCCGGCACGAAAACCTTCCGATTGCCCGCTGAACAAGCCTTTGCCCTCACAGATGAGCACAACCCGCTCTTCGTGCCGGGCGGCATCCAGTTGGCGGCGTCCATGATCAAAGACGCTGGCCTCGTCTCGGAAGCCATTCGCACGGGCGAAGGCCTCGGCTGGCACGAGCACGATCACGACCTCTTCGAGGGCGTGGAACGCTTCTTCAGGCCAAATTACATAGGCAGCCTGCTCGGTTCCTGGATACCCGCCCTGGACGGCGTCGAGGATAAACTCCGCAGGGGAGCGAAGGTGGCGGACATCGGCTGCGGCCACGGTGCCTCGACGATCCTGATGGCCACGGAGTACCCTGGCTCGACGTTCGTCGGTTTCGACTATCATGAAGGCTCAGTCGAAGCTGCCCGTGAGGCCGCATCTAGAGCCGGGATCTCGGACCGCTGCGACTTCCAGGTCGCCCCGGCCAAAGAGTATCGGGGGCTGGACTACGATTTCGTGACCGTATTCGACGCGCTCCACGATATGGGCGACCC
>DASUPX010000310.1:0-4632 GCA_036280905.1 Rubrobacter sp.
GAGCTCGACGGCGTAGATGTTCGACTCCTCGATGTATCTGCCGAGGTCGTGGTCCCAGACCCAGTTCCGGTAAGCGTTGCGCGAGTAGTAGAGAAAGAACCTGCCGTCGTCGAAGAAGACGTTCGGGTCTATGAGGGGAATGTACACGCCAAGGGGAGCCGTCTGGCCTTCCTCCAGCCTGGCGGGGGGCTCGATCTGGTCCCTCCCCATTATCCTGTTGACGTCGCGGTAGTCAGGGTCGTATGGCCAGTAGTCTACGGGCCCGTCGGCGATGTTGAGGAATGGTCCCTCCGGGGCCCCGGAGACCGCAACGCCGACCTTGCAGGGCTCCTCGAAGCCCGCCGAGGCGAACCACCGCTCGGCGTTGGCGTCGGAGCGGGCTGAGTAGAAGAGGAAGTAGAGGCCGGTGTCCTTGTTGTGGTAGACCTCCGGCGCCCAGAACCAGTCGTTGCCCCAGTGTTCTGGATCGTCCGTGGGCAATGCCCCGCCTGGGATCTGCTCCCACGTCGCGAGATCCGCCGAGCGGTAGATGCCGAAGTAGTAGCCACGCCCGGAAGTGTCCCGTCCGCCGCCGTCTGTCGAGTAGGCGTAGTAGTAGCCACTACCCTCGTCGTAGAGCACGTAAGGGTCGGCGGCGTCGAAAGAGGCGTCGTTGTAGTACGTCGCGTTGGTGCCGGTTTGATCCGGGGATCGCGCGTCCCGGGCTCCTGCCGGTGTCAAGGATACCGTGGGGCTGGCCCGACCAGACCAACCCAGCCAGCCCTCGGCGAATCTCGCCGCGTAGGTTCTTGTTGCCGCGGACGCGGCATCAGCCTTCGGCTACCCGGCGAGCCTCGGCGGCGAATCGGGAAGCGGTCTCGGCGATCTCTTCCGGGCTCTTGTCGGCCGAGACGAGCGCGCTACCTACTCCCACGGCGACGGCCCCTGCCTCCAGGAAAGAGGCGACGTTGGAGACCTGGATGCCGCCGGTCGGGATCATCTGGAGCTGGGGGAGCGGGCCCCTGACGTCCTTCAGGAACCCGGGGCCGAGCGCCCCTGCGGGGAAGACCTTCACCATCTCGCATCCGAGGGAGTGGGCGTGGAGGAGCTCGGTTGGGGTCATGCCGCCGCAGATGACGGGTACGCCGTAGAGGAGTCCCTGCTCCACGACACCGGGGGCCACGGTGGGGGTGACCAGGAAGCTGGCCCCGGCCATGATCGCGGCGTAAGCAGCCTGCTCGTCGAGCACCGTGCCTGCCCCGAGCAACAACCCTCCCACGTCCTTGCGCAGGTTCTCGATCACCCTGATGGCGTCGGGGTTGGTGAGGGTAAACTCCACCACCGAGACCCCTCCCTCCAGGAGGGCTTCGGAGATGCGCCTGGCCTCTGACAGGTCCTCCAGGCGCACGATGGCTATGATCCGCTCCTCAGCTATCCTCTGCGCAACGTTCATCGAAGCATGTCCCCCTCCTGACCGCCCGCGAGGCTCTCGAGCTCGTCGAGCGTGAAGCTGGCTATGTCGCCGGGCAAGGCGTGTTGGAGCGCGGAGGCCGCCGCAGCCAGCTCCACAGCGTACCTTTCGTCTCTGTTCCCGATCAGGGAGTGCAAAAACGCGGCTGCCGCGGCGTCCCCGGCCCCGAAACGCTCCACGACCCTCGGGGCGTACTCGCGGCTCTCCAGTAGCTCTTCCCCGCCACCGAGCGTCGCGTAAGAGAGAACCCCGCCGGAGCGGGCCGTTAGGACCACCCGGCCCACGCCCCACTCCTCGCGGGACCGCAGGATCATGTCGCGCAGAGAGCCTGTTTCCGAGCCCAGAAGCCCTGCGAGCTCGGCAGCCCCGCAGAAGAGCACGTCCACGAGGGGAAGTACCTCCCGGTACGCTCTCTCGGCCTGCTCCCGGCTCCAGAGGTTGGCCCGGTAGTTAAGGTCGAAGCTAACCAGAACGCCAGCCCCGCGCGCGGTCTCAGCGGCATCGAAGAGCGACCGTCGCGGCCCGGGGCCGAGGGCCAGGGTGATACCGGTGGTGTGGAAAATCCCGCTCCCCTCCAGGATGTCCGTCCAATCGAACTCGTCCGGATCCAGCTCGGCGAACGCGGAGCCCTCGCGGTCGTAGAGAACCCTCGTGGGCCTGGGATCCGAGCCGTGCTCCACAAAGTACAGTCCGAGGCGTCCCTCCTGGCTCCACCGTATCCCGGAGGTCTCGACGCCAGCCTGTCGCAGCCTTGCCTCAACGAGGCGCCCGAGGGCGGTCTCCGGCAGGCGGGAGACCCAGGAGGCCGGCGTGCCCAGCTGGGCCAGGGCGCAGGCCACGTTTGACTCGGTACCCCCAACTTGGACGTCTAGCGAGGCGGCCCGCGCCAGGCGCTCGTGCCCCGGCGGGCTCAAACGCAGCATTGTCTCCCCGAAGGTCACGACGGTCCTCTGAATCGCTGGCTTACCGCCAGAGGCGGAAGATGCTGTCGGGTTCGCGCTCAGCAGGACCTCTATGGCACCCAGACGCGGGGCGGAGAGTCGGCAAGGGCGGCGAGGACGACGTTCTTCACGCCGCGACGCCAGAGTTCACGGGTTATGACGGAGGCGTCGGACATGCTACGGCCCGGTTCGACGCCGGTGATGAGGGCCGCGGTCCTTGCCGTGGGCGGGACCTTGGCGAGCGACCCGCCGGCGATGGACGTGGCGAAGGCCTCGGGGGTAACGCTCTGGCCAGGACCGACGCCCGTGAGCTCCGAGAACACCTCGGGGCGGTGGACGTGCTCCTCATCCAGGGGCATGCCGAGAGCGCGGACGTTGGCGACACCGACGACCAGGGTGGCCGTATCGGGGAGGGCAGGCTCGTGGTCCGCCGTGCCCTTGATCGGGCGCCGGCGCGACCCGTCAGCCTCCACCAGGACCACGTCGGCCAGGGAGGCAAGGTCGCCGACCCAGCCCGGGTCAACTCCGCCGACCCTGTTCCTGGAGATCATCCCGGAGCCGGCCACAACCGCCGGGGATCCGGCGAAAGCCTCCTCGACCTTCTCGCGCAACTCGCTGGCGTCTTCCGAGGTGACGAGCGGCCCTACGTCGTCCGCCTCGCCCTGCGTCATCTTCGTGGTCGGGGCGACTAGCACCCTCATTCCGGCCAGCCGGAGGCCGTTCGCGACGGCGATGATCGCGCTTGATTTGCCGCCGGCTCCCACGAAGGCGACCACGTCCCCGCGGGTGATGCCGAGCGCCTCGTGCAGTTCCAAAACAGCTCCTATCCGCGCTGGAGGTTGCCCTTCCTTGTACACCCGAATTCATGTTACATCATCGATACACCACGCGTGCTTTATGGCATGTTGGATACTAGGATCTGGTGTAGGATGAGAAGGATGGTCCCTGGCAAGCCCGGCTGATTACGTGAGGTGCGGTAGGGGTAATTAGGAGCAAGAAGACTTGTAGCCCCTGGTATTGGAGCAAAGGAGCGTGGGGATGGATGGGCGAGAACGGGTAGCGGAGTTTGGTAGGGAGCTTAGAGAGGGTCCCGAACCTTCCGACCGGAGCATCAAGGAGATCGTCGACGCCATCCGGCCGCAGGTCCAGGAGCTTGTAAACAAGCAGGTCGAGCTGGCCCAGACGGAGCTGACACCGGTGGCCAAGAAGGGCGGCCTCGCCGCCGGCCTTCTTGCCGTGGCCGGCGCATTCATGCTCGTCTTCCTTATCATCTTCTCTCTCGCCGGCGTCTACCTGTTGAGTGTCTTTCTGTCCCCGTGGGTCTCGGCCCTCATCGTCAGCGGCATACTGCTGCTCATCGGGGCCATACTGGGCGGGATCGGCGCCAGCATCCTGAGGGGTCTTGATCCCAAGCCCCACCGCACCATCGCCACGCTGCAGCAGAACATCAACTGGATAAAGGGGCAGTTCAGGTAATGAGCGAGATTCCGGAGCGCATAGAGAGGGAGATGTTCGAGATCCGGAGCCGCATGGGCCCGGACGTAAGGGACCTCAAGAAGCACGTGGAGCCCCAGGTCATAGCGAAGCGGACCTCCACCAGGATAAGGGACAGGGCCAGAGAGGCCCTGTCCCGTTTCGGCAAGAGCCTGAAAAAATCGGCCAGCCGCCAGGCGAAGATGCTCGGTGAGGCCGGCAGAAAACGGGACGCGGCGCCGCTCACGGACGCCGTGAAGAGCGATCCGAGGCCCCTGATCCTGCTGGCCGTGAGCCTGGCCGTTACCCTGATGGCGGTGCGTAGGATCTCCAACGGCCGGGGCGAAGGGGAATAGAGGGACACCACCGACAGGGTCCGGGGATCCCGGAGCCAGGAGGCCGGCCCTGACCCACGTCCATTTCCAGCCCGTCGGCGGCGCGGCGGGCGACATGACCCTGGCCGCCCTCGTCGACGCGGGGGCACCTTTACCCGAGGTCACGAGGTCCCTGACCGGCCTCGGCGTGGCCTTCGACCTCTCCACCGAGCGAGCCCTGGTAAACGGCGTGGCCGCGCTCCGGGCCAGGGTAGCCTACCCGCAGGAACACGCCCACAGGACCTTCGCGGACATCCGCGCCATGATCGAGGCCGCGGACCTCCCGGAGCAGGCCTCATCCCGCGCCCTCGACGCTTTCAGCCGCCTGGCCGTGGCGGAGGGCACCGTCCACGACAAGGACCCCCAGGAGGTCACCTTTCACGAGGTCGGTGCC
>DASUPX010000311.1:0-2948 GCA_036280905.1 Rubrobacter sp.
GAGGACCTCGTGATCCTGCCAGGCACGACCCTCGAGAACGAGCCCCCGAACCGGATCGCTGAGTGGACCTATCGCTTGGGCTTCGGCCGCTTCGCCAGAAACTACACGGTCCACGTCATCAACCGCAGGCGAGGCATGCCGCCCGGCTACACCACCAGGGACATGGCGGCGGATTACGCCACGGTGCTGGAACAGGAGCTCGGACCCTCGCACGTCATGGGTTTCTCCACCGGGGGAGAGATCGCTCAGTACGTGGCACTCGACCACCCATCATCGGTGAGACGTTTGATCCTGGTAGTCAGCGCCTGCCGCCTGTCGGCGGAGGGGAGAGAGATCTGCGAGCGCTGGCAGGTGCTGGCTCGTGAGGGACGATGGCAGGATTTGCGGACAGATATGGCCTCCGTCACGGTGAGCGGCGAGACGAACAAACGCCTCGCGAGGCTGTTCATGGGGGTGTTCGGGAGGCTGATCATCAAGGCACCATCCGACGCGCAGGACTTTCTCACCACGTTGGGGGCCGACCTGGGCCACGATACCACCGAAAGGCTGGGCGAGATCTCCGCGCCGTCTCTCGTTATAGGTGGCACCGAAGATCCCTTCTACTCGGAGCACACCATCCGCGAGACCACCGAAAAGATACCCGATGCTACCCTGAGCCTCTACGAGGGCGTCGGTCACGGAGTGCCGAAGGAGCGCAAGCGCCGCTACGAACAGGACGCGCTTGCGTTCCTGGCCGACCATCGTGAAGAATGGTCCGGTAAGGGAGAGCGGTCGATCCCCACACGAGCCGAGGAGACGAGATGAAGATATCGGCGTTTCTGTTCACGTTGTTGGTTGCCGCGGCGTTTCTGGCCGGGGCCTGCTCGAAGCAGGGCGGTGGGACGCAGCAGGAAGTCGGAAAGATTCGGAATGAGTCTGAATCGGTCGATCCCAAAAACGCCCAGTCTGTCAGAGCCCAGCTCAAGATGGGGGCCGGAGAGCTCACCCTCACCGGCGGCGCGGACCAGCTCATGGAGGCAGACTTCTCCTACAACGTCGCAGAATGGAAACCAGAGGTGAGCTACGACGTGAGCGGCGATGAGGGTGAGCTCGTCGTAGAGCAGGGAGGCTCCGGGGGCTCCAACCTCACCGGCGAGGCCCGCAACGAGTGGGAGGTTCGCCTGAACGACGAACTGCCCACCGATCTCGTGGTCCAGCTGGGCGCGGGAGAGACCGACCTGGACCTGGACAGTCTCGCGCTGGCGGGACTCAAGCTCCAGATGGGGGCGGGCAAGACCACGGTGGACCTCACGGGCGACTACGCGCAAAGCTTCAACGCAAGCATACAGGGTGGGGTCGGGGAGGCAACGGTAGAGCTGCCCAGCGGGGTCGGCGTCAAGGCGAAAGCCCAGGGAGGACTGGGCAGGATCAACGCCGAGGGACTCGAGAGGGTAGGCGACTCTTACGTCAACGACGCCTTCGGCGAATCGGACGTTACGCTCAACGTAGAAGTGCAAGGTGGCGTAGGCGAGATCAACCTGAAGGTCGTCTGAGGCCGTCTGGCAGGCTGCCAGGATACTCTGCTCGGTGTCCTTGCCCGCACGACGGTACAAAGGGAAGTCGAGGGAGATCGGAGCCGCCGGGTTGCAGCTCGCCGCCAACGCCCAGAAGGCGCTCGCCAAGCTCGGCCTCGCCGAGGCGGAGGCGGGCGTGCCCAGGCGCGCCTCCGCCTCCGAAATACGCTCGTGGCGCGGGAAGGTGCGCAAGCACTGCTCGCGCGCGAGGTGGGGGAGGGGACGCTGCATGTGAGCGCCGAGGCGACGGCTTCGGGCAGGACAACGGCGGCGTGATCATCCACTTGCCGATCGGCTTGCCAACGGTAGCCGGGGTTCCCCAGACCGGATCAGAACCCTCGCGACCATGCTCCAAACATACTCGTCTAGGGGCGTTTCGGACCGCTTCCATCGAAGTGCCGATCGAGATCAAGTAGTTGACGGGAGGCTCGACGCCTGTACATTAAGCATGCGAGGCAGAACAGGGCGCCTCCCTGCTTCGAGAATCCCGCGAGCCTTGTCGGGTCGGTGCTTCTAAGCGTCGCATAACGATTAGGGTAATTGCGGGCCCGTTCCCGTCACCACCCGTCCGATTTTGGTCATGTGTCGCTGCCTTCGCGTTCCGTCTGCGCCAGCCTGCGGGCAAGGTACCGGCGCTCGGCGTCGGTAGCTACCATCTCCAGCGCCTCGCGGTAGGCGTCCGCCGCCTCATGCCGGCGCCCGAGGCGGCGGAGCAGGTCCGCACGCGTGGCGGGCAGGAGATGGTAGTCGGCCAGCTTACCCGATGCCTCCAGGGCCTCCACCAGCCCCAGACCTGCGGAGGGCCCCTCCGCCATCGCGACGGCCACCGCCCGGTTCAGTTCAACTACCGGTGAAGGCACCAGCCGGGCGAGCTCCCCGTAGAGGACGGTGATCTCGTCCCAGTCGGTGGAGGAGGCCTCGGGGGCTGTGGCGTGGCAGGCGGCGATGGCCGCCTGCACCTGGTAGGGACCGGGCCTCCCGAGGCGAAGTGCCGCGTCGAGCAGGCGAACCCCCTCCGCGATGGCTGCCCGGTCCCACAACGAGCGGTCCTGATCCTCCAGTAGTACCAGGTCGCCAGCCCCGTCCGTGCGGGCGGCGCGGCGGGCATCTTGCAGGAGCATGAGCGCGAGCAGCCCTAGCGCTTCGGGCTCGTCCGGCATCAAGCGGGCGAGGGTGCTGGACAGTCGGATAGCCTCGTCGCTCAGGCCTGCTCGAACCAGGTCGGCACCAGCTGTGGCAGCGTAGCCCTCGTTAAAGAGCAGGTAGAGAACGGCGAGTACCCCACCGGTGCGCTCGGGCAACAGGTGGGCGCGCGGCACCCGGTAGGGGATGCGGGCGTTGCGGATTTTGGCCCTGGCTCGCACCAACCGCTTCGCCATCGTCTGTTCAGAGACG
>DASUPX010000312.1:0-18201 GCA_036280905.1 Rubrobacter sp.
CTAGAAGGAAAGGGGTGAACCGATGAGGTACTGAGGCGTAGTTAAAGAGCCAACGCAAACTACAAAGGAGATACGAACGATGCAACTGACAACGGAGCGCAAGGTTCTGCTGGCGCTGATTACGGTGGTGGCGAGTTTGCTGCTGGCTACCGTGGGCGCCGGGGTAGCCTGGGCATCCAACTTTGACTGCACCATCAACGCCGTGGCCCTTTGCGAGGGCACTGGCAACGACGACGAGTTCGAAGGCGAGGACATAGACGACGGAGTTCAGGGCCGCAAGGACGTTATCAAGGGCAAGGGTGGTAGCGACGGCGCCGACGGGAACGGTGGCAACGACAGGATCCTCGGCGGGGGTGGCGCGGACGGCGACTTCGCCGTCAACGATGCCCTGGAAGGCGGCGACGGCAGTGATTTTGTAGACGGCGGCGATGGCGCCGACAACAGGATACAGGGTCTCGCTGGCAATGACACCGTCCTGGGCGGCCGCGGTAGCGATGAGGAAGTGTTCGGCGACTTCGGCAAGGACAAGGTCAGCGGCGGGCCAGGCAACGACGAGGAGGTACGAGGCGGTGACAATAACGACACCGTCAACGGCGGACCCGGCAACGACGACGAGGTCTCCGGTGGGGACGGCGACGACACCGTACTGGGCGAGGCCGGTAACGACGCCAACGTGGAGGGCGGCAGCGGAGACGATAAGGTCAGCGGCGGATCGGGCGATGACGGCAACGGGCCCGGCGTCTTCGGTGAGCTTACGGGAGATACCGGCAACAACACGGTCGACGGGGGACTCGGCGACGACAAGATAGACGCCAGAGCCAGCCTCGCAGGGGAAGTGGAGAACATCTTCGGCGGTCCCGACAACGACACGATCCGCGCGGATGACGGCGAAGTGGACAACATAGACTGCGGCTCCGGCAACGACACGGTGACCTTCGATGCCGGCGTAGACGTCGTCGACCCCAACTGCTAGAACCGGTTCACGGTACCGAAGGAAACCGGGAGAACTACAACTTACTCATCGTGGGTTACAAACGGGCAGGGGCCATTGCGCCCCGGCCCGCCTTAGATCAGCCACCACACCCCGGCTTCGTGGGGATTTTTCTCTGAGCGGAACCCGGAGACGCTCTAGTAAGCGTCTGATGTACCCGGGCTACATATAGCCCCTCACGAGAGCGACCATCGGTAGGCGAACCTGACGGCCCCGCCTACAGGGAAGGGTTGCGGGCCGTCGCCCCCTCTTCTTCAGGGGCATGTATCGCCCCCGAACGCTCGGCGAGCCGTCCCCCCGAGTGTCCGGTTCTCAGGGCGATGATCTCCGCGGCGATGGCCACCGCCGTCTCCTCGGGGGTGCGCGCCCCGATGTCGAGGCCGATGGGGCTGGAGACGCGCCGGAGGTCCTCCTCGGTCGCGCCCTCGTCTTTCAGGCGCGCCGTGCGGTTGTCGTGCGTCCTGCGACTGCCCATCGCCCCGATGTATCCGGCCTCCGTGGCCAGCGCCGCTTTCAGCACGGGGACGTCGAACTTGGGGTCGTGGGTAAGGACGCAGATCACGGTCCGTTTGTCCACCTGCGCCGTCTCGAGAAACTCGTCGGGCCAGGCGACCACCACCTCATCGACGCTGGGGAACCGCTCGCGCGTCGCGAACACGGCCCTGGCGTCGCAGACCGTCACCCTGTAGCCCATGAACTTGCCGAGGCGGGCGAGGGCAGAGGCAAAATCTATGGCCCCGAACACGTACATCCTGGGCGGCGGGGCGAACGACTGGATGAAGACGGCCACGTCCTCCATACGCCGCTGTCCCCTCGGCCCGAAATGGCGCGTCTCCGTCCTGCCGCCCTCCAGCAGCCCCCGCGCCGCCTCCACCACGGCCTTGTCCAATTCGTCGTTGCCCGCTGTCCCCACGTGGCCCACGGGCTCGACCAGAAGCTTGTTCCCCGTTCCAGGCCCCTGGATGACCGTGGCCATCGCCACCGGCGACTGGTCCGCCAGCGCCTCGTGCCAGCGCCTCAGAAGCTCGCCCATGCCGCTACCAGTCAACCCGTTCGACGAAGATGTGGATGATCCCGCCGCACGTCAGGCCAACACCGAAGGCCTCGTCGTCGGAGATGCCATAGGTGAGGTACTTCGGCTCGCCGCTCTGGATGGCGGCCATAGCCTCCTCGAACACGGCGGGCTCCACGCACCCCCCGCTGACGGAACCGGCGACCTGACCGTCCTCGGACACGGCCATAGAGGTCCCTGGCCCAAGCGGCCCCGAACGCTCGACCTTCACCACGGTGGCGAGGGCGGCCTGCTTGCCCTCCTCGCGCCAGCTCGCAACCTTGTCTACCACTGGATTCACAGAGGCACCTCCTTTGTAGGTTTCAGGTAAGGTCTCGAACGACGTGGCGTTTGCGCGTCGGCCTGACCGTGTGCAGCAAGCAAGGGTCTTGTAAGCACACCGGGGACCGCAGTCCGATGCTGATGCCTGTTGCCCTTATATCCATTTCTATCTCTCGCCCTCTGCTACGCCGGAGATGGCCCGGGCGAGCTCTTCCAGGGACTCGAAGTTGTGGCCCGAGAGGAACACGTCCACGTGCGGGAGGGCCGCGGCCATGCCCCTGGCAAGCGGCCGGTAGCCTGGTGCGGCCTTGAGGGGGTTGACCCAGACGACCCTGTGGGCGAGACGGGCGATTCGCTCCATGCTCTCCGCCAGCACCGACACGTCGCCGCGGTCCCAGCCGTCGGATAGGATGACCACCACGGCGCCGCGGGCCATACCGCGCTGTCCCCAGCGGTCCACGAACTCCTTGATGGTGTCGCCGAGGCGGGTACCGCCGGACCAGTCCTCGACGGCCCGCGAGGCCTCGCCGATAGCCCGGTCCGGGTCCCGGTCGGCCAGTTCCCGGGTTACGCGGGTAAGCCTGGTCCCGAGCACGAAGGCCTCTACGGGCTCGCCCGAGACGACGCTCGCGTGCATGAACCGCAGGAGGGTGCGGCTGTAGGAGGCCATCGACCCTGAGACGTCGCACAGCAGGACGATCCGCCTGGGCTGGTCCCTCGCCTTGCGGTAGCGGTGGCGCAGGGGCTCGCCGCCGGTGCGAAGGGCGTCCCTAAGGGTCCTCCTGGCGTCGCGGCGGCCCCTGGGGGCCGGCCCGAGGCGCCGGCCCTTGCGCGTATCCCCCGCGAGGCGCAGGTCCGCCATGAGCCGGTAGAGCTCGGCGAACTCCTCGGGGGTGCAGTCCGCGAAGTTCCTCTTGCGCAGAACGTCCACGGGGCTGTAGCGCAGGGCGACGGCCTCCTCACCCCGCTCGCTCTTCTCGACCGTCTTCTTCGGCGGCTGCACGGAGTCCTCGGCCGCGGAGGCGGAGAAGCTGGACTTCGGGGGCGGAACGATGCGGGGTGGTTCCTCCCCGTCCCAGAACAGGCGGAACGCGCGGTCGTATAGCTCCAGGTGATCCGGGTTGGAGCACATGGTGATCCTCCCCGCCCAGTACACGTCCTCGCGCCTGGTAACGTCGAGCTCTTCCACAGCCCGCACGAACTCGACCACCCTATCAGGACCGGCTGGTAGCCCCATCCGGCGAAGCACGCGGCCGAAGGTGACGGCCGCGTCCAGCATCGGGGGCGGGCCGGTCTCGGGTGTCGCCGTATCAGGCATTGCCGCCGCCAGCCAACAGGCTGAGGGCCATGCCCATCGTGCGCTGCTGGTCCTCGCGATACTTGAGGACCGATCCAAGGGTGGCGGAGATCAGATCCTCGTCGAGCTCCCTGGCCCCGAGGGCCACGAGCGCCTCGGTCCAGTCGAGCGTCTCGGCGATACCCGGGGGCTTGTACAGGTCCATGGCACGAAGGTTCTGGACGGCCTGGGCCACCTGGCGGGCCAGTTGCTCCTCGGCCCCCGGCACCCTGAGGCGCACTATCTCCACCTCCCGCTCCAGGCCAGGGTGGTCGATGTAGAAGTAGAGGCAGCGCCGCTTGAGGGCGTCGTGGACCTCTCGGGTCCGGTTGGAGGTCAGGACGGCAACCGGTGGCCGGTCTGCCCTTATGGTTCCAAGCTCAGGGATGGTGACGGCGAACTCGGAGAGGATCTCCAGCAAGAAGGCCTCGAACTCGTCGTCGGCCCTGTCTATCTCGTCGATCAGAAGCACCGGCGGCATGGGCCCATGGTGCTCCAGCGCCCGCAAGAGCGGCCTGCTGACCAGGAACTGCCTCGTGTAGAGCTCGTCCTCGAAGCTGGCCCGGTCCTCGGCCATCCCGAGGGCCTCTGCGGTCCTGATGTGCAGGAGTTGCCTGGCGTAGTCCCACTCGTAGACCGCCTGGTTCACGTCGATGCCCTCGTAGCACTGCAGCCGGATGAGGGGGGTGTCGAGAACGCGCGAGAGCACCTTCGCAACCTCCGTCTTGCCCACCCCGGCCTCGCCCTCCAGAAAGAGCGGGCGGCCAAGTTTGAGGGCGAGGAAGACGGCGGTTGAGAGGCCCTCGTCAGCCAGGTAGCCGCCCTCCCTGAGCCTCGCGGAGAGCTCCGAAGAACGAGAAACGCCGGGGGGCAGGGCCCCCCGGCGTCCGTTCGCTGCGTCGTTCAACGAGACAGGGCCTCCTCCACGGCCCTCCTGGTCCACACCCTGGCCAGGTGGCGCCGGAAGTCCGCCGAGGCGGCACCGTCAGAGGCCGGCTCGGTCCCCTCGTCGGCGGCCTCCGAGGCCTCTGCCACCCCGTCGGGGGAGGCGCCGGAGAGGGCCTCCTCAACGGCGCTCGCCCTGATGGGGGTCGAGCCCATGCTGGTCAGCCCGATGCGGGCCGAGCCGATGGTGCCGTTGTTCTTCTCCACCACGGCAGCGACGCCCACGATGGCCCAGTCCTGCGACCGGCGGCTGAATTTCTTGTAGGCCCAACCGGTATTGGGGCTCAGCTTTGGAACCCTCACCTCCGTGATGACCTCCCGCTCGTCAAGGTCGGTCATCAGGTAGTCCTGGAAGAAGTCGGCGGCCTGGATGGTCCGCTCCCCGTCGGGTCCCTTGATGACCAGCTCGCCCTCGAGCGTCTTTACGACGGTGGGAAGGTCGCCGGAGGGGTCGCCGTGGGCCAGGGCGCCGCCGATGGTCCCGCGGTGCTGAACCGAGGGGTCGCCAAGCAGGCCGGCCGTGAAAGAGAGGATGCCGCAGTGTTCCTGCACCAGCGGGTTGTTGAGCACCTCGCGGTGGCGAGTCAGGGCGCCGATCGCGAGATGGTCGCCCTCGTCGCTCACGTAGCGCAGGTCGTCCAGTCGGTCCAGGTCGATCAGGACCGTCGGGGCTGCGAGACGCAGCCTCATCAGCGGGATCAGGGAGTGCCCGCCCGCGATCAGCTTGGACTCGTCGCCGTGCTCACCGAGGAGCTCTATGGCCTGATCTACAGATTCGGCGACCTCGTAGTCGAAGGGCATCGGATACATTACGCCTCACCCCCGTCCCTGGCGTTCTGGATGGCGTCCCACACCCTCATCGGGGAGGCCGGCATGTCTATGTGCGTCACCCCGAACGGCGAGAGGGCGTCGATGACCGCGTTGATGACGGCGGGCGGAGAGCCGATGGTCCCGGCCTCGCCTATGCCCTTCACCCCCATCACGTTGGTGGGTGAGGGCGTCACCGTCCGGTCCAGGGTGTAGTTGGGCAGCTCGGGGGCCCCAGGGATCATGTAGTCGACCATGGAGCCGGTGACGAGCGTACCGTCCTCGTCGTAGATGGCCTCCTCGTAGAGCGCCTGGGCGATGCCCTGCGCGATGCCGCCGTGCACCTGACCGTCAACGATGATCGGGTTGATGACCGGCCCGCAGTCGTCCACGCCGAAGTAGTCGCGCACGCCGGTCTTGCCGGTCTCGGTGTCGACCTCCACCACGCAGATGTGCGCCCCGAACGGGAACACGAAGTTGGGCGGGTCGTAGAAGGTGTCGGCGGTCAGGCCGGGCTCCATGTCCTCGGGGATGTTGATGCCACCGAAGGCCGCGGCGGCCACGTCCTGGATGGTGACGCTCTGGTCGGGCGAGCCCGCCACGCTGAACTGGCCACCCTCGAACTCCAGGTCGTCCTCGGAGGCCTCGAGCATGTGCGCGGCGATCTTCTTGGCCTTGTCCTGGACTTTCTGGGCAGCCAGGTGGACGGCGACGCCGCCGACGGGCAAACTCCTCGAACCGTAGGTGTCGAGCCCGTGCGGGGAGGTCGCCGTGTCGCCGTGGAGGACCTCCACGTCATCAGGGGTCACGCCGAGGGCGTCGGCGGCGATCTGGGACCACGAGGTTACGTGGCCCTGGCCGTGCGGCGAGGTGCCCGTAACAACCTCGACCTTGCCCGAGCCGAACATCCTGACCGTCGCAGACTCCCAGCCAGGGGCACCGTAGCGCAGCGAGGCGAGCACCTGGGAAGGGGCGAGGCCGCAGATCTCGGTGTACGTCGAGAGCCCGATGCCGATCTGGACGGGGTCGTTCTCCTCCCGCCTGCGCTTCTGCTCTTCCCTCAAGGCGTCGTAATTCGCCATCTCCAGCACCCTGTCGAGCACTATGGGCAGGTTCAGCGAGTCGTACTGGATGCCGGCCGGCGTCGTGGTCGGCTCGTCGAAGGGCTCGTAGAAATTCTTGCGCCTGACCTCCACCGGGTCCATATCAAGCTCCCGCGCCAGCGAATCCACGATGCGCTCGATGGCGTAGGCGGCCTCGGGCCGGCCAGCCCCCCGGTAGGCGTCCGTCGGGGTCTTGTTGGTGAAGACGCCGGTGCAGGTGAAGGAATAGGCGTCGAACTGGTAGACGCCACAGTACATGAAGGCGCCGAGCACCGGGATGCCTGGCGTGACCAGCTGCATGTAAGCGCCCATGTCGGCCAGCAGGTTGGTCCTCATGCCAAGGATCCTGCCGTCGCTCGTGGCGGCGAGCTCGATGTCCTGGATCTGGTCGCGGCCGTGGATGGTCGCCATGTAGTTCTCGGAACGGTCCTCGACCCACTTGATCGGAACCCCGAGCCTCCTGGCGATGTTGGTGGCCAGGATCTCTTCGGCGTAGATGTTCAGCTTGGAGCCGAAACCACCCCCCACATCCGGCGCCACGGCCCTGACCCTCTGGTCCGGTATTCCGGTGACCGCAGAGATCATCAACCTGACGATGTGCGGAACCTGGGTGGCGGTGTAGAGCGTAATGCCGTCGTTGGTCGGGTCGGGGTTGGCGACCACGGCCCGGGGCTCGATGGCGTTCGGGATGAGACGCTGCTGGATGTAGCGCTCCTTGATCACCACGTCGGCCTGCTCGAACGCGCCGTCCACGTCGCCGACTTCGAGCGGCCACACGTACGAAGAGTTGGTCCCCAGGTCCTCGTGCACCAGGGGGGCGTCGTCCTTGATCGCCTCCTCCATGTCCACGACCACGTCGAGCGGCTCGTAGTCCACCTCGATAAACTCGAGGGCGTCCTGGGCCGTGTACCTGCCGTCGGCTATTACCACAGCGACGGCGTCCCCCATGAAGTTGACCTCACCCTTGGCCAGCGGCCAGTGGTCGGGCATCTTGATATCCTCGGTTACGGGCCACGCGCAGGGCATGGGCGCCACCCAATCGTCCGAAAGGTCATCGGCCGTGAAAGCCGCGACGACGCCGGGCTGCTCGAGGGCCGCCGAGACGTCCAGGTTGGTCACCCTGGCGTGCGCGAAGGGGCTGCGCAACACGGCCATGTGCAGCATCCCCGGTAGCTTGATGTTATCGGTCCAGTTGGCTCTTCCGGTTACGAGGGCCGGGTCCTCCTTGCGGGGTACCCCTCCCCCGACGTACTTCTCCGGTGCTTCGGTCACGCCGATGCCTCTCTTTCCCTTAGCCCGTCTGTCCGGCAGCCTGCTGGACGGCCTTGATGATGTTCTCGTAGCCCGTGCAGCGACAGTAATTGCCTTCGAGACCCTCCCTGATCTCCTCCTCCGAGGGGTTCGGGTTCTCCTTCAACAGGCTCACGGATGCCATGATCATGCCAGGCGTGCAATACCCGCACTGCAAACCATGCTGCTCGTGAAAAGCCGTCTGCATGGGATGCCAACTGCCGTTCTCGGCGAGCCCCTGGACGTTCTGGATCTCGCGCCCGTCGGCCTGGACCGCGAACATCGTGCACGACTTGACAGACTCGCCGTCCATGAGGACCGTGCAGGCCCCGCAGTTGGACGTGTTGCATCCCACCATGGTCCCCGTCAGGTTCAACTCTTCGCGCAGGAAATGGACCAGCAGCATCCTGGGCTCCACCTCGCGCACGTAATCGCGGCCGTTTACCTTGACCCGTACTTCTCGCAAATCTCTCTCCTTTCCGTTACGCGTCCCCCGACCAGCCTACGCGTCAGTGCAAACCACACCGACACCCATGTTCCCCCCGGCGATACCTGTACCGCCGTCAAAGCTGTCACGTAGACCCGCTTTTCCCCTTAAGTATGGCGATCGCGTCCCCCTGACACCCCTTTCTGCTCGAAAGTGCGGGCAGTGTATCACGGCAGATTTTTCTGTGCACTTTGCCGGTTTTCTGCAAAGTGCTCATATTGTAATAATAATCTTTAGCAAAGAAAAGGGACGTGGGGAGGGTCATGTGATCCGGCCTCTTCCGGTCTGTACGATCCCCGCCGCGCCTGTAGAATCTGCGCGTGGTCGGGGGAGTAGATCTCTGCGCCTGGAGGGTTCTTGGATCTGGAACCGATGTTCGAAGAGTTGGCGCGTTCGCCTGGGCTGGGACCGTTCAGGGACCTGATCGGGCGCGTGGAGACTTACGACCTCGAGCATAACAGCGACCTCCTCCGCACCCTGCGCGTCTACTTCGCCGCCAACACCAACACCAGCGAGGCCGCGGACCGCCTCTACCTGCACCGCAACAGCCTCACCTACCGCCTCGCGCGCGTTGAGCATCTCACCGGGCTAGACTTGAAGGACCACCGGGCGAGGCTGGCGCTGCAGCTCGGCCTGCTGGCGATTCGAAAGGAGCATCAGAGGTGAGGTTGAGCACCCGCAATCGGCTCCCAGGGACCATCGTGGATATAGAGAGAGGCAAGGCCGCAACGAGGGTCTCGCTCCAGGTCGGAGACAACCACGTAGTGGCCCTGATCACTACAGAGAGCGCGGAAGAACTCGGCCTGGAAATAGGCCAGCAGGTCACGGCGCTAGTCAAGGCGACCGACGTGATGGTGCTGGTAGACGAAGGTGTTGGATAGCTGACGGCTGATAGCTGAAGGCTGACAGCGCGGTTCGCTGCGCGAACCGCTCATCTGGACGTCTTACCAGTGAGGTACCTGACGGTCAGGATCACGGCGAAGGCGAAGCCCAGTACCAGGACCGAGAGTGCCACGGCGGCATCTATGTTGCTCTGAAACTCCGAGTAGATGGCGAGGGGTATGGTCTGGGTGATACCGCGGAAGTTTCCCGCGAAGATTATTGTTGCCCCGAACTCTCCTAGCGCCCTCGCCCACGCCGTCACCGCCCCGGCGACCAGCGCCGGGAACGCCAGCGGTACGGTGACCTTGAAGAACGTCGCCGTGCGGTCGGCACCGTCCACGAGCGAGGCCTCCTCGATAGCCCGGTCCACCTCGGCAAAGCCCGTTGCCGCCTGCCTCAGGTAAAACGGCGCGGCCACGAAGAGCTCGGCCATGACCACGGCAACCGTCGTGAAGGTGAGGGTGATCCCGAAGAAGTTCAGGTACTGTCCGGCGAGCCCGAACCGGCCGAAGGCCAGGAGCAGGGCGATGCCCGCCGCCGATGGCGGAAGGACTATGGGCAGATCCACGAGGGTGTTCAACGCCCGGCTTCCCCAGAACCGGCCCCGCGCGAGAACGTAGGCCGCCGGCGTGCCCAACACGATGAGGATGGTCATGGTCGCGGCCGTGGTTTTCATGCTCAGGAGGAGGGCGTCGCGCGCCACGGGCGAGGCCATTGCCCCCCAGGCTTGCTCGCTCACCGTCCAGACCACGAGGGCGAGTATCGGAACGGCGATGAAGCCGCCCATGAGCCCCAGGGCGCCGACCGCAAGCCCGGAGAAGAGCCATTCCCTGCTCCCCGAGAAGGTCCTGGGCTTTCGCCCGGGCTTGCTCACGAGATGTTCCCTCCTACCGGGCCGCGGGCTCGAAGTTCCATCTCTCCAGAACCTTCTGTCCCTCTTCGCTCGTAACGAGGTCAACCCACTTCCTGGCTAGCTCGGAGTCCTCGGCGTCTTTCATCGCCGCTACGGGATAGGTGGCTACGATGTTCAGATCGGGTGGGATCTTTACGACCTTCACCCTGTTCCTTATGTCCGGGGTGTAGTCGCTGGCGTAGCCGAAGGTGGCGTCGGCGTCACCGACCACGACCCGGTTGACCGCTGCCCGCACGTCGGCCTCCCTGGAGACCACGTTGGAGAGCACGTCCCGCTCGAAGCCGGGCCCGTACTCCTTGTTGGCCTTGCCCAGGATCTCCACGGCATAGTCGGCGGCCGGCACGTCCTTCGCGGCGAGCACGAGCTTGATGTCCGGCCTGGCCATATCTTCGAGGCTGTTTATGTCCGCCGGGTTGTCCCTGGGTACCATGATGACCTCGCGGTTCTCGACGAACACCCGGGGCGTGCCAGAGATGAGGCCGTCCTCGTCGGCGGTATCCATCTCCTCCTCGGCGGCGGGGGCGAACACGTCGGCGGGGGCGCCCTGTTCTATCTGGGCCAGCAGGTCCGAGCTCGCCCCGAAGGTCTGCTTTACCTCCACGCCCTGGTTCTGCTCCTTGAAGGTGTCTCCGAGCTCCCCGAAAGCGTCGGTCAGGGACGAGGCGGCGAGTACGGTTAGCGTGCCACCTCTCTCCCCATCCCCGGAGCTCCCCCCACCGTCCCCACCGCACGACACTAGCGCCAGCACCGCCAGGGCACATGCCAGCACCAGGTTCTTCGACCTGATCGAGTACACCATCGACTCTCCGTCCATGGAAGCTTTGCCGCACCGGGTAACGAACGATCCGTACCGCACCGACTCATATTAGGGAACGGTGGGGACACAATCTTCGTGCAAAGTGCACAGACATGCAGACCCCCATCTGGCGTCGGCGCTTGCCCGCCAAAACCCCGAAAGATGCACCTGGGGCCGATGAATGGCATCATGTCCACGAGGGAAAGCTCAGCGAGTAACCGAGGCAAGGAGGAAGAGCATGACCGAGGGACAGAGGGAGGCCCCGGACCGACCCGAGGCCGAGCGCTACTACGCACAGCACGCCTCCCTGGACGTGGAGGGGGCCGGCTCGTCGCAGGCGGCCTTGCAGGCGGCCATCAACGAGGGTTCACGGCACAGCTGGAAGCTGATCAGCGTGACAAAGGACCCAACAAACGATGCCGACGTTATCCTGGTGTGGGACACGTCGGGTTTCTTCTCCGGATAGAGGGGTTATTCTGGGGGCGGTTCCCGAACCGCCCCGTTTCGGGACGTCTCGCGGGGTCGGCGTTATCATTGGTGGGTCATGTTCCACGTACGGAAGGATTCCATCGATGAGCGAGAAAACGGGACTGCGGGAGAACCTGAGATCCGAGATCGAGGCGCTCGTAGCGTCTGACGAGCCGGATGAAACGGTGCTGAACGAGGCCGTGCGGCGCATACACGAGGCGCGTCCTCTATGGGACTGGAGCGGCATCTACCTGCTGACCGGGGACACGCTCGTGCTCGGGCCCCGCACGGCGCCGGCGGATCACTCGCGCATAGCGATCGGGGACGGCGTCTGCGGCACCGCCGTGGCCGAGGACCGCAACCAGATCGTGGAAGATGTGCGCGAGCTGGAGAATTACCTGGCCTGCTCCATCCACACCCGCTCCGAGCTGGTGGTCCTTATTAGAGACGCCGGGGAGATAGTCGGCGAGTTCGACATCGATTCGGACACGGTGGGGGCCTTCTCCACAGAGGACGAGGCTCTGCTTGAGGAGATGGGAACCCTGATCTCCCCGCGCGTCGCCTCGCTGGCCAGAGCACGCTCGGGCTGACGCCCACGCGTGCGCACGCTCCGGCCCTTCGGGCTCCGCTTGTCAGCACACTACGGCCTGTCGGCCTTCGTTCGTCAGCACGCTCCTTACGGTCGCTTGTCGGCAACGCTTCGGCTTCGCCTCGCTTTCGGCTAGTCGTCTCTCTCCCTCACGGCAGCTCCGGCATGAGGCTTTACTGCGCGGCGATACCCTCTATGCGAAAGGTGCAGGCCGCAGCGGGATCTGGCCGAAAGCGAGCCCTGAAAGGGCGAGACGTGCTGACAAGCGGAGGCCCGTAGGGCCGGAGCGTGCTCTACACGTGAAGTTCGTTGTAGTGCTGGTAGCGTTCGGGGTGGAAGTACGCCTCCACCAGCTCGATGGGAGAGCCACCCGCGACGTAGCTGATGCGGCGTACGTGCAGCACAGGGATTCCTGGCGGTATCTCGAGGAGGGCAGCCACGTCCGACGTCGCGGCCGCCGCGCCGATCCACTGCCTCGAGTTCTGAATCCCGCGTCCGATCCTCTCCTGAAAGAGCTTGCTCAGGGAGACGGTCCCGTAGTCGGCGTCCTTGAGGGCCGGGAACCGTCCGACGGGGAGGTACGAGTCGCAGACGAAGATGGGAAGCTCGTCGGCGAGCCGCAGACGCCTCACGAACAGCACCTCTTCGCCGCTCTCGATCTCCAGCCTCGAGGCGACCTGTTCGCTCGCCTCGCCCTCCTCGCGAGAGATCAACCTGGCCCCTGGCGTGTATCCCCAGCGTTTGATCTCTTCCGTGAAGCTGTGCAGGTACGCCGTGTTGGAGCGCAGCCGCGGGCTAACCAGAAACGTTCCACGCCCCGGCTCCCGCCGCACGAGCCCCTCCCGCCTGAGCTCGTCCAGCGCCCGCCGCGCCGTCGTCCGGCTTACCCCGAAGTCTGAGACCAGCTCGGCCTCGCTCGGTAGCCTGTCCCCAACCCCGATCTCACCAGACTCGATCCGACCCCGCAAGATCCGCAGAAGCTGGTGGTAGAGTGTTCCCGCGCTGTTCCGTGACAAAGGCTCCATAACAGCATTTGTAGTATCACACCATTGTTGCGTCAAGACGTATCGGAGAGCGCCAGCGATACAGGCCGTTCTATAAAGCCAGTCTGGCAACAGATCTCCGTGTTCCTCGAAAGGATCTGTTGCACGGGGTGAAGGACGACTGTTACATTGTAATAACAGTCTTCCTGAAAGGGGTGATCGGGAGAGGCACAAGCGTTTGAGGGGGATCTATCCGGGGCTCCCAGCCCAGGTGGCTTGCGTGGATCGAGAGGAAAGGAGAGGTAGTTGGACACCTCACGGATGTTCGAGTTTCCCATAAAAGAATTCTTCAAGCAGCCGCGGTCGCTTCTCGGGGCTGGGGCCTACGAGAACGCGGGTCCAGAGGCAGCGGCGATGGGTCTCAAGCATGTGTTGTTCGTAACCTCGGGGTTGAGCGGGACCGGGATCATCGACGAGTGCAAGACAAACTTCGAGAACGCCGGCGTCTCGGTTACGGTCTATGACAAGGTGGAGTCCAACCCCAAGGACTACAACGTCATGGATGCCTACGAGGCGTACTCCGAGGGGGAGTGTGACGGGTTCGTCTCCATCGGCGGCGGATCTTCGCACGACACCACAAAGGGTGCCCGCATCGTGGCGGCGCACGACGGCAGAAACGTCAACGAGTTCCAGGAGTTGAACGCTTCAGAGACGCTAGACAACCCGGCGCACATCGCGATCAACACCACCGTGGGGACGGGCTCGGAGACGACGCCGGCCTACGTCATCACGGACCTGTCTTCGCCCGAGGCGCCGCACAAGTGGGTCGGTTTCGACCGGGCGGCCATCACGACGCTAGCTATCAACGACCCCGTACTGTGCATGACGCAGCCGCCCGAGTACGTGGCGTACACAGGTTTCGACACGCTTGCACACGCCTCCGAGTGTTACGTCGGGCGCGTGCAGCACCTTTCGACGACCCCGATAGCGCTCGCGGCGATCCGGCTGACCCAGGAGAACTTGCGCGAGGCGACCTACAACCCGAAGAACTACAAGGCGATGGAGGCTATGGTCTGGGCGCAGTACACGGCGGCCCAGGCGTTCTCGACCGGTTTGCTCGGCATCCTGCACTCCCTCTCGCACGCGGTCTGCGCCTACTACGACATCCACCACGGCCTGAACAACGGCGTCGGCCTTCCGAGGGTGTGGACGTACAACCAGCCGGCGGCTCCGGAGAAGTACGCCGACATCGCCGAGGCCATGGGCGTGGACACCAAGGGCATGAACGTTCCACAGGCGGCTGACGCGGCCATCGAGGCCGTCATCCGGTTAGTCAAGGACTGCGGCTGCCCGGAGAGCTGGAGCCAGGTCGGGGAGTATCCCAAGACCAGGATGGGCAAGGGTTACTACGAGGGCAAGACAAACGCGGCCATCCAGTCCGACGACGACGAGCTACAGAAGATGGCCGAGCACATGATGGGCGACCTGTGCACGCCCGGCAACCCGCGCGACCTCACGGTCGAAGGCGCCAGGGAAGTCCTGCGCGACTGCATGTACGACGGTATGGCCGTCAAGACGGGCAACGGCTACAGGCAGAACGTCTGGGGGGTGGCTCCGGAGATGGGCCGCAGGACGCAGCAGACCCCTACCGAACGTCCAGGACCCCAGTAGTCAGGCGGTTCTCGACGGGCGAAACGAACAGCGGGAGCGGGCTCGAGCCCGCTCCCGTCATTTGAAACGGTATATTTGGGGACCTGATCTTCACGAAAAGGAGCATTTTGTTCGAGAGCATCGAAGAGGTCAGGGAGAAGCTCGCCGGGCAGGAGTACGTCTGCGACAGGCGTCTGGCGACCGTGGTGTACCTGGCCGTAAAGCTGGACAAGCCCGTCCTTGTAGAGGGTCCTGCGGGCGTGGGCAAGACCGAGCTTGCCAAGTCGCTCGCGGCGGCCACGGACAGGACGCTAATCCGCCTGCAGTGTTACGAGGGGCTGGATGAGGCAAAGGCCCTCTACGAGTGGGAGTACGGCAAGCAGCTCCTCTACACGCAGGTGCTGAGGGAGAAGATCGGGGAGGTCCTCGGTCCGACGGAGGGCCTGCGCGAGGCCGCGGCGACCCTGCGCGAGCAGGAGGACGTCTTCTTCTCCGAGAACTTCCTGGTCGAGCGGCCCATCTTGCAGTCCATAACCTCGGAGATACCGCCGGTGCTCCTGCTCGACGAGATCGACCGCGCCGACGAGGAGTTCGAGGCGTTCCTGCTCGAGTTCCTTAGCGATTACCAGGTCTCCATCCCGGAGATCGGGACCATCACGTCCGAGCACGCCCCGGTCGTTGTCCTGACCTCGAACCGCACCAGGGAGCTTAGCGAGGCGCTCAAGCGCCGCTGCCTGCACCTCCAGCTCGACTACCCGAGCCCCGAGGTGGAGCTGGAGATAGTCCGCCTCAAGGCAACCGGCGTCGGCGAGGCGCTGTCGAGGGACCTCGTGCAGACCATCCAGGAGTTGAGGACCCTCGACCTGCGCAAGGCGCCCAGCATCGGGGAGACGCTCGACTGGGCGCGCTCGCTTGTGGTGCTCGGCGCCCCGCACCTGGACAAGGACCTCATCGAGGAGACCCTGAGCGTCATCGTCAAGTACGACCGGGACGCCGAGAAGGTGCTCGCGCACGTCGGCGCCGGCCCCGGGCGCAAGGACCTCGGCCAGAAGGAGCCAACCGGCGAGAACCCGCACGAGGCGATGTACGAGATGCACCGAAGCGTCCACAAGCACACGCATTAGAGCGGGCCCCCGTGAGCAGTGAAGCGGAGGTGGGGAAAAGCTTCAGGTTTCAGGCAACAGGTATCAGGTATATTTCCTGAAGCCTGTAACCTGTGGCCTTCTTCCAAAAGAGTCTGGAAAGTGGTTTATGGATACCGTAGTCAACGATTTCGTGCAGGTCTTGAGGAGGCACCAGGTCAGGGTCTCTCCGGCGGAGAGCCTGGACGCGCTGCACGCGCTGGGGCAGACTGGGCTCGGCGAGCGCGGGGTGGTACGGGACACGCTGCGGACCACGCTCGTCAAGAATTCGGAGGACATAGAGACCTTCGATCGGCTTTTCGACCTGTATTTCGGCCTGCGGCCTACGGCGGAGAAGCGGACGGCGAGGCTGGACGCGCACGGCCATGATCACGACCACGGCGAGCCGACTAGCATGGAGTTTGGGGAAGAGGCCGAGGGGGAGGCACCGGGCTCGGAGGAGCACAGCCACGAGGAGAACGAGAACACCGAGTTCCGCCGCCACTTCGACGAGGACAAGATGCGCCCTTCGGAAGACATCCACGGCGAGGCGGACAAGATGCGGCTCTCCATGTTCTCGCAGGAGTTGATGCTCAATCGCAAGCCTGGGGCCCTGGATCAGGCGCTGCAGCGCATAACGCACCAGCTCAAGCTCCGCCGGGCCCGCGGCATGTTCAGCCCCGGCGACCTCGTCACCCACGGAGAAGGCGGCCAGGAGTTGCCGCTCGACGTCTCCGCCGCGGATTTTCAGGGGCTCATCGACCACCTGCACGACCTCGACGTCGACGAGTCGCTCATCCGCCAGCTCGAGGAGCAGAGCGAGGAGATAATGCGCGGCCTCCCCCAGCTCATCGAGCAGATGGTCGAACGCCAGAAGCAACTCGAAAAGAAGGACGACTTCGCCCTCATGCGGCGCTCCCTGCGCAAGGTCTTCGACTACTCCCCCGCCGAGCAGCGGCAGACCGAGGCGGCCATCCGACGCATAGCGCGCCAGATCCACGGCGCCAAGACCCGTCGTCTGAGGCAGGACCGCACGGGGCACATAAGCGTCCCCCACACCCTCCGCCGCAACGTCCGCTACGAAGGTATCCCCTTCAACCCCGTACTGCGCAGGCATCACGAGAAGCGTCCGCGCGTGGTGATGCTGTGTGACGTCAGCATGAGCACGCGTAACATGAGCCGGTTCTGGCTGCACATGGTGCACCAGATGCAGAGCCTGTTCTCGAAGGTCAGGACCTTCGTGTTCGTGGCCGACGTGGCCGAGGTCACGCAGTACTTCGAGGAGAGCAGCATGGACAGGGCCGTGGACCAGGTCTTCTCGGGGCGGGTCATCGACGCCGACGTGAACAGCGACTTCGGCAGGGCCGCCGGGCAGTTCAGGAACGAGTATCTGCCCTCGCTCAACCACCGCACCACGCTCGTGATCCTGGGCGACGGGCGCAACAACGGCAAGGCACCCAACACAGAGGCGCTGGAGGAGATCTCACACCACGTCAGGCAGACGATCTGGATCACCCCGGAACCGAAGTGGGGCTGGTCTCTAGGTTCCTGCGACATGCCCGCCTACGAACCCATCTGCGACCGCGTCGAGGTGGTAAGGAGCGTGGACCAGCTGGCGGGCGTCGCCGAAAACCTCGTGAGGGCCCGCGCATGACCGAACGGGTGCCCTTCTCCAACACGGAGCCCTACCGCTTCTGCCCGGCGGACGGAACGGGACTGCAAGCGAAGGGCGGTGAGAGCAGCGGCGTATCGTGCCCCACGTGCGGGCGGTCGTGGTACAGAAGCTCGTCCCCCGCCGTGGGGGCCGCGATCGTGCAGGGAGGACACGTCCTCGTGACGGTGCGGGGCATCGAGCCCGAGAAGGGGAAGCTGGATCTCCCCGGCGGCTTCGTGGAGATCGGCGAGCACCCGAGGGACGCCCTAGTGCGGGAGGCGCAGGAAGAGCTAGGCGTGGAGGTCGAGGTCGAGGAACGCCCGATGCTGCTCGCCGTCCACACCTACGGCGAGGATGGAGAGTACGTGCTCGCTATAGGTTTCCGCACGCGCATCATCTCCGGCGAACCAGACCCGGCCGACGACGTGGCTGACATCAGGTGGGCCACGAAAGACGAGGTCGACACCCTCGACTTCGCCTGGGAGCACGACCGGAGAATAGCCCGGCGGGCGCTAGAGGACGCATAGATGTCGCGCGGTATCAGGATCGTTTGCTGGTACCGTCCGTACGATGAAGGGGGCGCATGTCTGCATTAGACGGCTGGCTGGAAGGACTCTTGCACGGGGAGGTCGGGGTTGGCGTCATACTGCTCGTCAGCCTGCTGCTCGGCTTGAGGCACGCTTCCGACCCCGACCACCTCGCCGCCGTTACCACACTGATCGCCTCCGGGGAGGACCGTCATAGGGTGCGCAAGGCGGGCACCATGGGCCTGCTCTGGGGACTCGGCCATGGGACCACGCTGGTGCTTATCGGCCTGCCGCTCGTCCTTCTGAACCAGTACCTGCCCGAGATC
>DASUPX010000313.1:0-4212 GCA_036280905.1 Rubrobacter sp.
AGACGAAGCATCGCGTCTCGCGGCCCGTGATCCCGGCCGCCACCATCCCCACGTCCGTGACGATGGGCCTTTCACCTCGCAGCGCTTCCACGCCTCGCTCCAGGGCTGCCTCATCGAGGACAAGGCCATCAGCGTACTCCAGGTCCGCAGAGGCGTGGATGATCCGCTCCGCGACGGCGCGGGAGAGCGGTCCGAGGTGGGACAGGTCGACCATCCCCCGTAAGATGCGATAGCTCTCGGTCTCGATGGGATGAACGCGTCTCACTCGGCCTCCAGCACCACCTCGACGCAGGCCGAGACCGGGCAGACCTCGGCGCACTCGGCACATCCCGAGCAGCGGTCCTCGAGAACGATCAGGGGAGAGCCGTTTTCTCTGGGAGCCGGGCGGATGGCCTTCTCTGGGCATGTCTTGAGACAGGCGCCACAGCCGGCGCAGGCGTTCGTCACGGCGAAGATGGATCTCAAAGCGAGTATCCCCTCGGCGTTACCATGCGGCCGGCGACCATCCGGGTCTGGGAGCTACCCACCACCACGATGGTGAGCATGTCCACGCTCTCGGCACGTAGGGAGGCGAGGTCCGTGATGGTGGCCCGCTCCGTCGGGCGATAGGCATCCCTCACGATGCCGACGGGCGTATCCGGCGGCCGGTGCTCCAGAAGCATCTCCATCACCTTGCCTAGCTGCCAGTCACGGCCCTTCGAGCGGGGGTTGTACAGCGAGACGACAAAGTCCCCTTCGGCGGCGGCCCTTACCCTGCTCTGGATAACCTCCCAGGGGGTCAGCAGGTCGGAGAGGCTGATCGAGCAGTGGTCGTGCCCGAGAGGCGAGCCGAGCAACGAGGCCGCCGCCTGGGACGCCGTTATGCCGGGAACGACGACCACGTCCACGTCGTCGCCGGCGATCTCCAGCACGGGAGAGGCCATCGCGTACACACCCACGTCGCCGCTCGACACCAGCGCGGCGCTCCCGCCCGCGCCGGCCTCCGAGAGCGCCAGCTCAGCCCGCTCCAGCTCGTTGCCCAGGGGGGGCGTCAGAACCCGCGTACCGGGCCGCAACAGGTGCCTGACGCGGTCCACGTACTGATCCAGCCCGACGACCAGCTCAGAGGCGGCGAGGGCCTCGCGGGCAAGCGGTGGGATCAGGGCGTCTTCCCCGGGTCCCAGGCTGACGAGCGCCAGCCTTCCCCGCACGGGCAGCCGTCCGACGGCGACGGTTACGTTGGCAGATTTTCGCTTTTCCAATACGAGCTCGGCGCCAGAGGAGAGCACGGCCGCCTCCGAGACGCTGGGCGTCCCGACCGCCCCCCGAACTACCTCGGACGGGTTCGGCACGTCAGCCGTAGAGAGACGTTCTGCCGGGAAGAACCGGACCGGCACATCCAGGCTGGCTGCCGCCTCCAGGAGTCCGGCTTCGTCGCGCTTGACGTCGATGCTGGCCAGGGCGGCCACGCTATCCGGGGACAGCCCGGCATCTTGCAGGGAGGCCTCGATCAGGCCGAGGATCTCCTCTTTGCCGGCCCCGCGGCTGCAACCCACCCCGACGACGAGCGAGGGCGGACGGTAGACGACGGCGGGACGGGGCACCTCTTCGAGCCTGTCGGATATCAGGATAGAGGGCGCCTCCGGCTCCTCCGTTCTGACGACGTTATCCGGCAGTGGGCCGACCGGCCAGCGGCGCTCGGAGACTAGAGACACCTTTTTACCAGAGACGACCCCGGCCCCCACCGCCGCGAGGTCGGAACCCTCTTCCAGGCGAAAGCCGAGGTTCTTTCCGAGAGAGTCAAGGGCTGGGATGCCAAGGGAGTCGCTCGCGGTGGTGAGGACGGGTGTCGCGCCGAGCGTGTCGGCGACGCCCGCGGCGAGATCGTTGGCGCCACCTTCGTGCCCGCCGCAGAGGGCGACGGCGAACCTGGCCGCATCATCGACGGTTACCACGCCTGGGTCGCGGTGCTTGTCCTGCAGCAAGGGGGCTACGAGGCGAACGGCGGCGCCGGTGGCTAGAAAGAGCACGATCCCGTCGCACTCGCCCCAGGCCAGGCCGAGGGCCTCTCTAGCTCGGCCTTCGTAGAGGCGGGCGTCGGGCCAACGTGACGCGAGATGGGCCGCGTTGCGGCGGCCGTTGGCGGTGGCTGCTACTAGCCCGATCACGGCCTCTCCCCCGAGACGACGAAGGCGGCGCTCTCGGCGGCGAGCCGGTGCAGATCCCCGACACCCTTCATGCGGGAGGTCTGCAGGAACGTGGTCTCGACCTCCAGGCCACAGCCTTCGAGTATCCGCGCAGCCGGCACCACCCTCTCGAGGCCCACGAGCGCGAGCACGACGGAGCGGCGAGCGCTGACGGCGCAGAGCTTGACGATCTCCTCGAACTCACCACCCGTCCCACCGACGAAGACGGCGTCGGGCTCGGGGAGGTCGTGCAGGGCCCTGGGAGCTTCACCCTCGACCAGCTGTACGGAGACCCCGTGCCGTCTGGTGTTGCGTCGGACCCTGGCGCAGCTCTCGGCATCCCGCTCGATGGCGATTGTGGCGGCTCCGAGCCGGGCGCACTCTATGGCCACCGAGCCGCTGCCGGCACCCACGTCCCAGATCAGATCCCCCACTCCGGGACCAAGGCGGGAGAGCACGAAAGCGCGGGTCGCGGACTTGGTGATCATGCCCGACCTGTGCTCGAAGCCATCTTCCGGCAGAGCCCACCTCCCCGGGTTTCTCTGACCGGAGGAGATCCAACCTTTCTCTGGTGAAACGCGCTCTTCGTCGAGCACAAGCACCACGTTCGGATCGCTCCAGCTCATGCCGGAGATGGTGTCGGCGTCGCCGGAGACGAACCTCTCGTCCGGCTCCCCCAACCTCTCCGCGACCACGAAGCCGCGCCCCAGCCCAGCAAGTTGCCGCGCGAGCTCGGTCGGCCCGAAGCCGGGAGCGGTAAGAACCGCCACCTTCGGGCGTGAGCGGCAAACGTTGACGGCCCGCCTCGGGTCCCTGCCGTGGGCGCTGACGATGGTCGCGTCGTCCCAGGAGAGCCCGGCCCCGGCGAAAGCAAGCGCGACGGAGGAGCGAGCCGGCAACACCCGTAAATTTTCCCTGCCGAACCGCGCACCGAGTAGCCGCACGATGCCGAAGAAGCCGGGGTCACCGGACGCGAGCACCACGGTCCGCCCCTCCGACGCCTCGATCTTCGCCAGCGCCTCAGACAGGTCACCCTTCAATACCACAGCCCGTTCGGGCTCCACGCCTAGCATCTCCAGGTGCCGCTCTCCACCCGCGACGAGCGTGGCGCTTCGTAACGACCTTTTCGCCTCCCCGTCTGGCGGTCTTCCGTCGAGGCCTATCACGGTGATGGGGTCCCGGATCATGCACCTCCCCACGTCGTGAGCGCCAGGGCGCCGCGGCTCGCGCCGGTGGGGTCCAGGGTGTCGAAGTCGACCAGAACCACATGAACCTCTAGTTCGGCCTCAGCGTACTCGGTCAGGTTCTCGGCCGCCTGCTGGCACAGGAGATTTGCGGCCTCCGTCAAACCGGCCGAGCGCCAGAGCTCGTAGGCGTGACGGGCGGTGTTGGCATTATTGACCTCTTCGACCAGGCTGGCCTGTCCTCCTGCCCGGGTGGTGATCTCCGCCAGCAGGTCGTTGTCCACCCTGGAGCGGGTCCAGTGGGTCATCATTACGCCGGCTGCGAGCTTGGAGATCTTGCCCACCATGCCGACGAAGAAGCACCGCTCCAGCCCTTTCTCCACGGCCCGTTTTATGGCCTGTCCGGTGAAGTCTCCGACCTCGACGAAATTGACTTCTTCTAGATCGGGAAGGAGGCGTATGGCTGCCTTCTCGGTGAGGCCCCCGGTGGAGAGGACGAAGGTCTTGTGGCCCTGCGCGCCCATAACGCTTATGGCCTGCACGACGCTGGCCGCCCACGCCGCCGTGGAGAAGGGGCGCACGATGCCCGTGGTACCGAGGATGGAGATGCCTCCGACGATGCCGAGGCGGGCGTTGGTCGTCTTCTCGGCCATCTTCTCGCCGCCGGGCACGCTGATGACCACGCGCAGGCCGCGCTCGTCCGGGTCGACGATCTCTCGTACGGAGTAGGAGATCATACGCCTCGGCACGTCGTTTATGGCAGGTCCCCCCACGGGTAGCCCGAGCCCCGGCCTGGTGACGGCGCCAACACCGTCTCCCCTGTCCAACTCGAGCCCCGGCTCTTCACGCCACGAGACGCGGGC
>DASUPX010000314.1:0-5157 GCA_036280905.1 Rubrobacter sp.
CGGTCGCCAGGCATAGCCGCTCTTCAGGACTGCAGGATGGCGCCCGGGACCTCTTGCGTGACGTGTAGGTAACGAAGCCTGAGAGCTACAAGGTGGGGAAGGTGGGCCCCCAGACAGCTCTATTCTAAGACGGTTCTCGAACGATGTTCCAGGACGTTCAGCCAGGCGATGGGCTAGCCCGTTACTGCTTGCCACGAGCGGTCGAGAAGCGCCTTCGGCCCGTGATCTCTACATACCGCGACCCGCTCTGGAACGACCGAATCTAGGAGCTTTCGGCGGCCTGCTCGTCCCCGGTCTCCTCGATGGAGACCCACTCCTCGGCCCACGCGGCCACCGCGTCGACCACGCCTTCGAGCGCCCTTCCCTTCTCCGTGAGCCTGTACTCCACCCGCACGGGACGCTCCGGAATTACCAACCTCTGCACTATGCCCTCCGCCTCGAATTCCCTCAGGCGTTCCGAGAGCATGCGGTTTGAGACGTCTGGGACCGCGGCCCGTACCTGGCAGAATTGCGTGGCATCTCCAAGCAGGGCACGCAGTATCGCCGCGCTCCAGCGGCGCCCTATTATCTCCGCCGCCCGCTGATAGGTGGCACAGACCTGCCCTGAGTGATCCACGCCCGAGTCGACCATAGCCTCCTCACTCTACCACCAACATCGCATTGACGTATCCAACTTACTGATGTATATCTGGTTATGAAAAGTAACTACCTGGGAGGTATGATGATCGGCATTGCTCTGTTCGTGTTGCGGTTGGTACTGGGGATCATCTTCATCGCCCACGGCGCGCAGAAGCTCTTCGGCAGCTTCGGCGGACCCGGGATATCCGGGTTTGCGGGGGCGCTGGAGCATATGGGGGTGAGGCCCGCGAGGCCCATGGCGATCCTGGCCGGCCTCGGGGAGTTCGTCGGCGGGATACTGATGATTCTGGGCTTTCTGACGCCCCTGGCGGCGCTCGCCCTCATCGCGGTGATGATCGTGGCGATAGTGACGGTACATTTGAAGAACGGCTTCTTCGCCACCAACGGAGGCTACGAGTTCAACCTGGCGCTCGCTGGCATTGCGTTGACCCTCCTGGTCGTGGGCGGAGGAGCCTACAGCATCGACAGCTATCTGGGTATCTTCTGGTAGACCCGACGGCCACGGCGGCCGTAGCGCTCGTGATGTCGGACCGGGGGTGCTTTATGCAACCGACGTTCGAGAAGGGTCGTTCTCCAGGCTTCCTCTAGAGTTCGCCGCGTACCGGACCTCCATATGGCCCGAGGGTGGTTGGCATGGGATACTAGCCCCTTCGCCTCCGACCACGGGCATGAGAGGCCCGGGAGGCGGGTGCTGCGGAAAGAACGAAAGGGGAAGGGCGCTCATGAGCGAAGGGTCGGGCAGGGCGGAGATGGAGCGCAGGATAGTCCAGAGGAGCGTGGAGGACGACGCCTTCAGGCAGAGGCTCATAGAGGACCCGAAGGCGGCCGTGGAGCAGGAGCTTGGCTCGCGGCTGCCCGAGGAGGTTCGGGTGGTCACCGTGGAGGAGAGTGCGGACACCTTCTACGTCGTACTTCCAAGCACCTCGACGGAAGTTGCGGAAGGCGGAGAGCTTTCGGATCAGGAACTCCAGTCGGTGGCCGGCGGCTGGGAATACTATACGATGGGGCTTATCTGTACCTCTGATGAGCAATGCCAGTCCTAGTCGTTTTCATCTGATCCGGGTGCCCCCGTCCCCGAGGCGGCGGGGGGCATGTGACGTAGCCGAGATCGTGCGACGCCAGGCGGAAATCCTGGGTGAGAGAGCGTCCGACTCGAGAGCCTCAGCCTTTGGGAAAGGGAACCTTCGTGAGTTCCCCTGAGGCTCGCCAGACGCGCTCGGCCTCCTCTTCGCTGCGTAGGCGAGAGTAGAGCCTCTGCTGCCCGGGAGGGCCGCCCATGTGCCAGAGCCCGCGCGGGCCGTAGAACCCGCCAGGCTCGGCGTCGGGGGAGGTGGCACCGTAGAGGGCGGGAAGTTGCGCGGTCTGGACTGTCCCTGCGAGGATGCCGCGGGTGGATAGAGCCCGAATCATGCGCACTGACGTGGTGTCCTTATCGCGGCCCACCTCGGGGCGGGCGGCCAGCAGGTTCGTCGGTGCGATGCCCGGGTGGGAGAGGTTGCTCGTGATACCCCAACCATTAGCCTGACTGCGCCGGTCCAGCTCCAGGCCGAAGAGCCCGAGGGCGATCTTGGATTGGCTGTAGGCCTTCATACCGTCGTAGGAGCGTTCCCAGTTCAGGTCGTCCCAGTTGATGGCACCCCTGTTCGCCGCGACGCTGACCTGCGAGGTCACGCGTGCCTGGCCGGCGCAGAGCAACGGTAGCAGGTGGGCTACCAGGGCGAAATGGCCGAGGTGGTTGGTGCCGAACTGAAGCTCGAACCCGTCGGCGGTCGTCTGCCGGCCAGGCGGGGTCATGACGCCGGCGTTGTTGATGAGGATGTGGATCGGACGATCCTCCTCTCGCAGGGTCTCGCCGAGGGCTGAGACGGAGGCGAGCGAGGACAGATCGAGCTCGCGAAGGGTTGTGTTCGCGTTGGGGACCTTCTGGCGGATCGTGGCGATCGCCGCCTCACCCTTGCGTTTGTTCCGAACGGGCAGGAGTACTTCTGCCCCGACCGCGGCGAGCCTCGTGGCGAGTCCCAGGCCGATGCCATCGCTCGCTCCCGTGATTACGGCGCGCTTGCCGTACAGGTCGGGTATGGTGATGTCGATGGGTCTGCGTGGCATGTGTTCGCTCCTCAGAGTCGTGTCATCGCCTCCACCGTCGTGGAAGATGTCTACATGGTCGTTGAAGATGGCGGCGTTATTCAGGGCTTCTCGATCCCCTGATACGGAAGGCCAGGTTACCGCGGGACCCGCGTAGGGAGAGACGTGAGCCCGGCCGGTGGCTATTGGATCGCCCCGCTGGCGCTCCGGGTAGCGACTGGTTCCGGGAAGGGGGGATCGTCAGGCCGTGGATGCGCAGATGCGCGGGCGGTATAAGTAAGCAGGAACGAAGCCGCATCGAAGGAGGCACGCATGGAGATCGACCGGGCCGGACTTGCGGTCTTTCTACGGCATCGCCGGGAGTCACTGCAGCCCGAGGATGTCGGCCTCCCGCGGGGACAACGCCGCAGGACGATCGGGCTACGGAGGGAGGAGGTGGCCTCACTCTGTCACATGTCCACCGACTACTACTCGCGGCTCGAGCGGGAGCGCGGCCCTCGGCCATCCGAGCAGATGATCGCCTCCATCGCGCAAGGGCTCCGTCTCTCGCTAGATGAGCGTGACTACCTTTTCCGGCTCGCCGGACACAACCCACCAACGCGGGGCACGGTCAGCGAGCACATCAGCCCGGGCCTGCTGCGCATCTTCGACCGCCTGCATGACACTCCTGCGGAGATCGTCACCGAGCTCGGAGAGACGCTGCGGCAGACCGCGCCCGGGGTCGCGCTCACCGGCGACCTGGCCGCCTACAGGGGGCCGGCCCGAAGCATCGGCTACCGATGGTTCACCGACCCCGCCACGCGGCAGCTCTACGATCCCAGCGACCATCCATTCCTCACCCGCATGTTCGTCTCGGGACTGCGTGGGGTCGTAACGCTGCGAGGCCCTGGTTCCCGGGCGGCGCACCTCCGCGACCTGCTTCTCGCCAGGAGCGATGAGTTCCGGGAGGTGTGGGACCAGCACGAGGTCGGCATTCGTCCCGACGAGGTGAAGCACTTCATCCACCCCGAGCTCGGCGCACTGGAGTTGAACTGCCAGACGCTGCTCGATCCTGGCCAGTCGCATTCGCTGCTCGTCTACACCGCCGTTCCCGGCAGTGAGAGCTACGAGAAGTTACAGCTTCTTTCCGTTATCGGAACGCAGGCACTTCGCTAGGGGCCACGCCCACAAAAGGTGCCATGAGGACGCCGCACATCTTCGGGCCCACTCGAGTTTGACACTACGGCTACACTGAGAGCGGGAAGCGGAGAAAGTGAAGATCATGGTACCGCCTCGCGCCGAAGAGGATGGCATCGTCCCCGAGCTGCCCCAGACCACTCGGAGGCTTCGGGCCGCGGAATCCATCGAGGGGCCCGCCCCGCGCACCCAGGAGCAGTCATCCCACAACCTGCCTTCGGCGCTGAGCAGCTTCGTCGGACGGGAGAAGGAGCTCGCCGAGGCAAGGCAGTTGATTGAAGACACGCGCTTGTTGACGCTCACCGGCGCCGGTGGGTGCGGTAAGACCCGTCTGGCCCTGGCGACCGCGACCGAGCTGGTGGCAACGTTTGCGGACGGCGTGTGGTTGGTGGACCTGGCGCCGCTGGCCGATCCTTACCTCGTGCCACAGGCGGTCGCCTCCACTCTGGGGTTGCGTGAGCAGCCGGGACGCTCGCTGACGAAAACCCTCTCGGACAACCTCGCATCGAAGAGGGTGCTGCTCGTGCTGGACAACTGCGAGCACCTGATCGAGGCGTGCGCCGAACTCGCCGAGTCGCTGCTGCGTTCCTGTTCTGAGTTGCGTGTTCTAGCCACCAGCCGCGAGGCTCTGGGCATCACAGGGGAGGTCGCCTGGCCCGTTCCCTCGCTCTCCCTCCCCGACCTCAGGCGTGCGCCGAACATCGAGAGCCTGTCTCGGTACGAGTCCGCCCGCCTCTTCGTGGAGCGAACCGAGGCGGTCAAACCGACGTTCGCGCTCACGGAGCAAAACGCGCCTTCGGTGGCCAGGATCTGCTACCTGTTAGACGGTATCCCGCTTGCGATAGAGCTGGCGGCCGCCAGGACGAAGGTGCTGTCGGTGGAGGAGATCTCGGAGAGGCTCGACGACTGCTTCGCGCTGCTGACGGCCGGCAACAGGACGGCTCTGCCCCGCCACCGCACCCTGCACGCGACCATGGACTGGAGCCACGAGTTGCTTCCGGAGCAGGAGCGGATCCTGTTCCGGCGGCTTTCGGTGTTCTCTGGAGGTTTCACATTGAAGGCTGCCGAGTCTGTATGTGCGGGGGAGGACCTCGAGCGGTACGAAGTGCTTGACTTGCTCGCGCACCTGGTAGACAAGTCCTTGGTGATGGTACGAGAAAAAGGTGACCAGACACGCTACCGGCTACTGGAATTAGTGCGGCAGTACGCGAGGGAGAGGCTCGACGAATCCGATGATGGGACCGAGGTCGAGCAGCG
>DASUPX010000315.1:0-8577 GCA_036280905.1 Rubrobacter sp.
TTTTGGGCTCGGCGCTGGCCACGGTCCTTGCGGCCACGCTCCCCGAGGCAGCCATGGGCTCGTGGGGCTGGCGCATACCTTTCCTCCTGGCGCTCCCGCTAGGCATCGTCGGGCTGTACATCAGGCTGAGGCTGGAAGACACGCCGGAGTTTCGGGCGTTGGAGGAGAGCGGCGACGTCGCGGGGTCGCCCTTCATGGAGACCGTGAGGGAAAACTGGAAGCCCATACTGCAGATCGCCGGCCTCGTCGTGATCCACAACGTCGGCTTCTACCTCGTGTTCACCTACATGTCCACGTACTTCCCAACCTACCTGGGCTTCAGCACGACGTCCGCTTTCGTCTCGACCACGCTGGCCGGCCTCGTGGCGATGGCGCTTATCCCACCGCTTGGCGCCCTCTCCGACCGCGTGGGCCGCAAGCCCCTTCTCGTGTCGGCGAGCGTGCTGTTCGCGGTGCTGGCCTATCCGCTGTTCGCGCTCATGAACACGGACAGCCTGACGCTCGCCGTCTCGGCGCACGTGGTCTTCGCTGTCATAGAAGCCCTGTTCGTGTGCTGCTCGCTGGCGGCCGGGGCCGAGCTGTTCACAACCAGGGTGCGCTCTGGGGGCTTCGGCATCGGCTACAATTTCTCGGTGGCTATATTCGGTGGGACCGCCCCTTACATCGCCACGTTCCTCATAGACCGAACCGGCAACCCCCTCTCGCCCTCCTACTACGTGATCTTCGCAGCAGTGGTCACCCTGATCACCGTGCTTACCATGCGCGAGACGGCAGGTCACAGGCTCCCGCAGACATCGGCCGAAGCGGAGGCGACATGATGCCAGGTCTGCCGGCGTCCGAAGCGGGGACCAGATGGTGAGCAAGGACACCCGCCTCGGCGTGGACGTTGGCGGTACGTTCACGGACCTCGTAGCCCTCTCCGAGGGAAACCTGATCACGGCCAAGGTCCCATCGACGCCCAGGGACCAGTCGGAGGGCGTGATGAGGGCGATCGAAACTTCCGACGTGGGGCCCGCGGCCGTAGTCGCGCTCGCCCACGGCATGACCGTGGCGACCAACGCCCTGCTGGAGCGTCGCGGCGCCCGCACGGCCCTGGTAACCACGGAGGGCTTCAGGGATGTGCTTGAGATAGCCCGTCAGAACCGCCCCGCCCTCTACGACCTGACCCACGACCGTCCCCCGCCGCTCGTACCGCGCGAACTGCGCTTCATGGTCGCCGAGAGGATGGGTCCGCAAGGCGAGATCTCCCCCCTCGACGAAGATAGCTTGCAGAAGGCTATCGCCGCCGTGGAAGCGGCCGAGGTCGAGGCCGTCGCCGTCTGCCTGCTCTTCGCGTTCATGCACCCCGACCACGAGAAGCGCGTGGGCGAGGCTCTTCGTGAGGCGTTACCCGGGGTACACGTCTCCTTGAGCAGCGAGGTACTGCCGGAGTTCCGGGAGTACGAGCGGTTCTCCACGACGGCCGCTGACGCCTACCTGGCCCCGAGGCTGGCGGCGTACTTCTCCAACCTGGCCGAGAAGGCCGAGGAGGCCGGGGTGCCGGGACCCCTGATCATGCAGTCCTCCGGCGGGGTGGTTCCGGTCGACGACGCAATCTCCGACGCAGCGGGCTGCGTGCTCTCGGGACCCGCCGGAGGCGTCGTCGGCGCTGCCTACGTCGGGGAGAAGGGCGGTTTCCGCGACCTTCTGACCTTCGACATGGGCGGCACTTCCACGGACGTGGCGCCTATCATCGGGGGGGAGGCACAGACGACCACGGAGACGGTGGTGGCCGGCGTGCCCATCAAGCTTCCCATGGTAGACGTGCACACGGTGAGCGCCGGCGGGGGTTCTATCGCGTGGGCCGACCCGGGCGGGGCCCTGCGCGCCGGCCCTCAGTCGGCGGGGGCCGAGCCGGGCCCCGCAGCCTACGACGCGGGTGGCGAAGAACCCACCGTCACGGACGCCAACCTGTTCCTCGGCTATCTCGCCGACAGGGCCGAGCTTGGCGGGGAGGTGGTGCTCAGGCGCGACCTCTCTGAGCGGGCCCTCGCCTCCCTCGGGAAAGAGCTCGGCCTGGACGCGGAAGAGACCGCGCTTGGGATACTGCGGGTGGCCGACGCCGAGATGGTGCGGGCGCTGCGCGTGATCAGCGTGGAACGCGGTCTCGACCCGAGGGACTTCGCCCTCCTCGCCTTCGGGGGCGCCGGCGGCATGCACGCCTGCTCCCTGGCCGAAGAGCTCGGCATAGAGACCGTGCTCGTCCCCCGTGCCGGCGGCGTCCTGAGCGCGCTCGGCCTCGCTATCTCCGACCTCCGCCGCGATTACGTCAGCCCGTTCTTGAGCGGCCTCGGCGAGGTGGAAGAGGACGAGTTCGGGCGGAGGTTCGCGGAGATGGAGAGTACGGCGGCAGGGGACCTCGACGGGCCGGAGTACACCCGCAGGGCAGACCTGCGTTACGGAGGGCAGTCGTTCGAGATCACGGTGGACGCCGACTCTTTTGGGAAGCTGGAGGACCGCTTCCACGCCGCCCACGAGCAACGCTACGGTTACCGCATGGACGATGAGAAGGTCGAGCTGGTCAACCTGCGCCTCATCTCCACCGTCCCCGTCGAGAAGCCGGAAATGAGCGAGCCGCAGCAGGAGGTCGACGCGCGGGCCGGACAGCGGGAAGCAAACTTCGACGGCGGGTGGAAGGAGGTGGCGGTGCTCGACCGGGAGAAGATGGGCGAGGGCTCGGAGGTGGTGGGGCCGGCCATAGTGGAGTTCAAAGAATCGACGTGCGTGGTCAGGCCCGGCTGGCAGGGGGCCGTGGACGGCGTCGGCACGTTGGTGCTGGAGAGAAGATGAGCGAGCAGAGGCTGGATCCGGTGACCCTCTCCGTGCTAGCCAGCGCCCTTGCCGGCATAGCGGAAGAGATGGGGGCCGTCCTGATACGGGGTTCCTATTCCTCGAACATAAAGGAGCGGCGCGATTGCTCCACCGCGCTCTTCGATGCCCGCGGGCTGATGGTCGCCCAGGCCGAGCACATGCCGGTCCACCTCGGCGCGATGCCCGAGGCCGTGGCAGCCATCATGGGTCGCGACCCGGAGCCGGGCGATGTGTTCGCCATCAACGACCCGTACTCGGGCGGCACCCACCTGCCAGACATCACGCTCGTCTCGCCGGTTTCGGTGGAAGGAGAGATCGTCGGCTACGCCGTTACGCGGGCCCACCACTCCGACGTCGGCGGGATGCGGCCAGGCTCCATGCCCTCCGACTCGCGCGAGATCTACCAGGAGGGCATCGTGATTCCGCCCGTCCGACTGGTGCAAGGCGGGGAGTACGTGAAGGACGTGCTCGACCTCCTGCTGGCGAACGTCCGCACGCCGGACATCCGGCGCGGAGACCTGAGGGCCCAGATCGCCGCCAACAACATCGCCGAAGAGCGCGTCCGCGAGCTGATGGACCGCCGCGGCAAGGAGACTGTGATTACGGCCTTCGGGGAGGTGGTCACCTACGCCGAAAAGCGTACTCGCGAGGCGATTCGGGACCTTCCCGACGGCGAGCACTCGGCCGAGGACTTCATGGAGGGCGACGGCGTAACCGATGAGGACATCCCCATCCGGGCCACCGTAACCGTGGATGGCGATTCCATGACGATAGACCTCACGGGAACGGCTGACGCCGTGGCCGGCAACATCAACTGTCCACTCCCGGTCACCCGCTCGGCCTGCTTTTTCGCCCTTCGCGTCCTGTTGCCCAAGGACATCCCCGCCAACGCGGGGACCTACGTGCCGCTAGAGATAGAGACCAGGAAGGGCAGCCTGGTCGATGCCACCTATCCATCCGCCGTGGTAGCCGGAAACGTGGAGACGAGCAACAGGATCGCTGACACGGTCCTCGAGGCGCTCTCCAGCTTCGCCCCGGAGAGGATTCCGGCGCAGGGACAGGGCACGATGAACAACGTGATCATCGGCGACCCCGGCTGGACCTACTACGAGACCATCGGCGGTGGTCAGGGCGCAGGCGCCGGCGGCCACGGCCCCTCCGGCGTGCACATCGGCATGAGCAACACCCTGAACACCCCTATCGAGGCGCTGGAGCTAGAGTACCCCATGCGCATAGAACGCTACGAGCTCCGCTACGACTCGGGCGGCGCCGGTGACAACCGGGGCGGCGACGGTATCGTAAGGTCCGTGCGCGTGCTCAAACCCGCGAGCCTCTCGCTCCTCACCGACCGCCGCCGCCACCCGCCACAGGGCATGGAGGGCGGAGAGCCAGGTGCGGTCGGCCGCAACCTCCTCGGCGACGAAGAGTTGCCGCCGAAGGTCAGCAGGGAGCTGGAGGAGGGGGACGTGATCTCGGTCGAGACGCCTGGCGGCGGGGGTTACGGGCACGCCGGAGATGACTAGTAGCTGCTAACCTCTGGGCCGAGTCCATCTAGTGGAGGGAGCTACGCGAACATGAACGGTGTCGTCGAGGGCATCTTTGTCACCGCAGAAGGAAGCGCGGCGATGGAGCGCGTCGAGGAGGTCAGGACCGTCGAGGGGTGCGGTATAGAGGGGGACCGCTACTGCAAGGGCACGGGGTACTGGACGCAGTACGGAGACGTGTGCCAGGTAACCCTGATCGAGGGCGAGGATCTGGACTACATCCAGGATGAGCTGGGCATCGGCGTCAAGGAGGGCCAGCACCGGCGCAACATCATCACGCGCGGCATTAGGCTACTGGAGCTGCGCAAGAAGCGGTTCCGCGTGGGCGACACGCTCCTGGAGTTCGACCGCTCGCGCCCGCCCTGCAAGCACGTGCAGGAGATGAGCGAGCCGGGCATGACGCGCGCCCTCAAGAACCGTGGCGGCATCTGCGCCAGGGTCATCGAAGCCGGCAGCATCAAACCCGGCGACACCATCGAGACGGAATAAGCCTGTAGGGGCGGTTCGCGAACCACCGTCGCTCAATCGGGGGGCCGGGGACAGAGCTCGCCGGGGTTCGGGACCAGGCAACCGCTGCCGGGTACTGGTTTCTCGAAGACGAACCAGTAGTCGGTCCATATGCGGTTCATAAGGTCGGACTGTTCTATGGGTAGGGCTATGGCCAGGGGAAGGAAGTACACGCTCATCGCCACGGCCGCAACGGTAAAGCCGACGACCATCCAGGAGCCCCACGGGCCACGGTTCCACAGCTTGCACAGCCAGTAGACAAGGGCCAGCAGGGCGAAGGGGTAGATCGGGAGGTAGTTGTAGAGGTAGGGAATCCTGGTGCCAGGCAGCCACGGCAGCAGGAGGAACACGTAGCCGAGGACTATAGGCACGATCGGGTCGTCGACCGAGAGCTTGTTGGATATGGTCTTGCGCGTTACCTCGACGATGCCGGCCAGAACGGCCAGCGTGCTCGACCACCACAGCAGCGGGTTACCGATGGCCATTACCACCTGCAGCATGCCGTCCCCGTCCACCCCGTAGAAGAAGCGTATGGGCCTGAGCATGATCGGCCAGCTCCACCAGGGCGAACCCCATCCGTGGGGGATGGCGGCGGAGATCTTGTCCGCCGCCTTGAGGTGCCAATCCCACACCCACAGCCACGCCCCGACGGGGTTGGCGGTGACGGAGATCAGGGCCCCCACGTACACGACACCGATGTATACGATGGCGGAGACCCAGAGCCCGCCCACGAACTGCCGGAAGAGCCCCTTCCTCCACAATACGTAGCCGACGGGTAAGGCTACGGGGAAGGCGGCCCATTTGGTGGCGATGGCCAGCCCTAGAAGCAAAGAACACAGGAGCACCTGACGGCCGTTCTCGGCCCTGAGGGCAACGAGGAGGGTGGCAAGCACGAAGAACACGAGGAAGATGTCCATGACCCCGACCCTGGAGTTCACGATGAAGATGGTCTCCACGGAGAAGAAGATGACGAGCAACAGTGCCCCAACCCTCTCCCTGAGGCAGTACCACCCGAGCGCCCCGACGAGCGGCAGCAGGGCGAGGCCGAAGACAAGGGGCATGACCCTCCACCCGATGGGATCGTTGCCGAAGAGGGAGATACCCAGGGCTATGATGAACTTGCCGAGGGGCGGATGCAGGTCGAACTGGTACTCCCCCTGCAAGAACCTGTTGGCCATAACAGGGAAGTACTTCTCGTCCCACAGAATCCTGGCAGGGAAACCGAGGTTGTAGAACCTGGCCCACACCCCGACCGCCACCGCGAAGACCGTGACGAGCAGCATCGAGCGGTAGGCCCAGGATCTGTCATAGCTCAGAAGCGACCTGATCATAAGGCGCAAGTTTCCAGGTTCTGCGCGCGTTTGTAAAGGAGCCAGTACAGGAGCCCGTCGGCGTTTCGGTCATACCCGAGCGGGTAAAGGGAATTATGGCTTGTGTGCAAACACCCCGACCTCGTAGGAGAACGGTAGAGATCACCCCGCAAACCGGGACGTCGATGACAGGGTGGCCGGGGCCCGTGTGTAGAGCTTCCGCGGCGGGTGGTTCCCGTGAGCGATGAGGCGTTCGACAGGATCGAGTCGGAGCGCCTGATCCTCAGGCGTTTCAGGGATTCCGACCTCGCGGCATTCGTAGCCTACCGCAACGACCCAGAGGTTGCCCGCTACCAATCCTGGGATTCGATCGATGAGCTGGAAGCCAGGGCTCTTATCAGGGAGATGGCGTCGGCGCGACCGGGCGTTCCGGGCGATTGGTTTCAGTTCGCAATCGAGTCGAAGGAGACGGGGGCGCTGCTCGGGGACTGTGCCTTGCAGGTCGACGGGCAAGAACCCTACAAGGCGGAGCTCGGGTTCACGCTAGCGCGGGAGCACCAGGGGAAGGGGTTCGCCTCGGAAGCGGCCTCCCGCCTGCTGGACTACGCCTTCGCCTCCCTTGACCTGCACAGGGTCTTCGCCCTCGCGGACTGCAGGAACAGGCCCTCCTGGACGCTGCTTGACAGGGTGGGCATGCGTCGGGAGGGGCACTTCCTGGAGAACGTCTGGTTCAAGGGTGAGTGGTGCGACGAGTACCTGTACGCCGTCCTGAAAGACGAGTGGCTCGACAGGCCAACGGGCTAGCCGTCCGACGTACCCGCGGCTAGGTCCGAGAGGCGCGCCATAACAGGGCCCGTCGCCGGGTAGAGCGAGCGGTAGACCTCGTAGTATTCCCCGTAGGCTTTCGAGCGCCCAGCATCGGGCTCGGTTAGCTCCTCCCGCAGTTCCACCACGGAGGTCGCTTCCTCCACGTCTGTATAGGTACCAGAGGCTACACCCGCCAGGAGCGCGGCGCCGTAGGCCGGCCCCTCGTCGGCGACGGTGCGGCGGATGGGGGTGCCGTAGATGTCGGCCTGGAGCTGGCGCCAGAGCCCGCTCCTCGCCCCGCCTCCCGTGGCGCGGACGTCTTCTACGGGCACGTCGAGATCTCTCATTACCTGCAGGGAGTCGCGGAGGGAGAAGACCACGCCCTCCATCACGGCCTTCGTCATGTGGGCGACGCCGTGGCGGGCCGTCAGGCCGAAGAAGGAGCCCCTGGCTTTCGGGTCGAGGTGCGGGGTCCTCTCACCCGATAGGTATGGCAGAAAGACTAGACCCTCGGAGCCGGGCGGAACGTTGGAGGCCTCCTCGACCAGCTCGTCGAAGTCGCCACCTAGCGTCTCTCTCCACCAGGAGAGCGACCCACCGGCCGAGAGCGTCACGCCCATTAGATGGTAGGCGCCCGGCACGGCGTGACAGAAGGCGTGAAGCCGCCCCGAAGGATCCGGCTTGAACTCCTCCGTGTGGGCGAAGAGGACTCCGCTCGTTCCCACGGACGAGTTGACGAGCCCCGGTTCCACGATGCCGGTACCAACCGCAGCAGCAGCGTTGTCGCCACCGCCCGCGGCAACTGGTATGCCAGGGAGAAGGCCAAGCTCTTCCGCCACGCTCTCACGGAGGGCACCGGTGTTCTCGGGGCCTTCGTAGACTTTGGGCATCCACTCGTGCGGGATCTCGAGGGCGTCCAGGATCTCACCGGACCAGTCGCGGGCTCGAACGTCCAACAGCAGCGTTCCCGAGGCATCAGAGGCGTCCGTGGCGTGCTCGCCCGTGAGCATGAGCCTCACGTAGTCCTTGGGGAGCAGGACGCGGGAGACCCGGCCGTACTCTTCCGGCTCTTCGTCCCTCAACCAGACTATCTTCGGAGCCTGGAAGCCGGTCAGGGCGGGGTTTCCGGCGATGGAGATCAGGCGTTCCGCGCCGACGGCCCCAGTTATCCAGTCGCACTGGGCCTGGGTGCGCTGGTCGTTCCAGAGCAGGGCCGGCCTTACGACCTCATCAGAGGCGTCGAGGAAGACGGAGCCGTGCATCTGGCCCGTGAGACCGATACCAGCCACCTCCTCGCCGGCCTCGGAGGCGACCCTGGCGAGGACCTCTTTCGCGCCCGTCCACCAGTCTTCGGGGTCCTGCTCGGTCCAGCCGGGGCGTGGGGTGTGGAGCGGGAACTCGGAGCCCGCCTCCGCGACGATCTTACCCGAGCCGTCTACGGCGACGGCCCTGGCGCCGCCGGTCCCCACGTCGAGGCCGACGAGGACGCTCACGCTTCGCTCCTGCTCGCCCGCGCTTCCTTGCGACGCCTCTGGACCTCGGCTTCGTAGTCGTCGTCC
>DASUPX010000316.1:0-2731 GCA_036280905.1 Rubrobacter sp.
GAAGGCCATCGCCGCGGTGTTCATCGGCGTGATACCGGTCATCCCCGGCTTTCTAAAGGCAGCGTCCACCCCCGACTTTGCCGGCGTGTTCTCGAACCCCACGTTCATCGAGAGCTTGTACAACTACGGCCTGTTCTTCACCTTCGGCGTCTCGGCCTTGGCCTACCTGGCGCTCTCCATGATCGGAGGCCGGGCCACCGAACCGGCCCGCGAGCCCGAGGCGACCTGAGAGACATGCCCAACGCCCGCTCACGAGTTCGCGTCGCCGCGGACGGCAGATGTGCCGAGCTCCGCGGGTGGCGGCACGAGAAAAGATAGGAGAACGCATGGACTTCGGCGTCACGCTCCAGACCAACCCGCCGGCCAGCCGGGTCGTCGAACTGACCAGGAAGGCCGAGGATCTGGGCTTCTCCCACGCCTGGACCTTCGACTCGCACATCCTCTGGCAGGAGCCGTACGTGATCCACTCGCAGATGCTCTCGGCCACGGAGAGGATCACGGTCGGGCCCCTCGTCACCAACCCGGTAAGCCGCGACCCTTCCGTGACGGCCTCCACCTTCGCCACCCTCAACGACATGTTCGGAAACCGCACCATCTGCGGCATCGGACGCGGCGACTCCGTGGTAAGGGTCCTGGGCCGCAAGCCGACCACGCTCAGGCAACTCGAAGAGGCCATGCACGTGATAAAGGAGCTGGCCGAGGGCCGCGCGGTCGACTACTCCGGCGTCGGAGTAGAGATACCCTGGGTCGAGGACGGAAAACTCGAGGTGTGGATGGCCGGCTACGGACCGAAAGCGCTCGGCCTCATCGGTCGCAAGGCCGACGGCTTCATCCTGCAGCTCGCCGACCCCGTGATCCTGGAGTGGACCATGAAGCACGTCCACGACGCGGCCAGGGAGGCCGGACGCGACCCCAAAGAAGTCAAGATCTGCGTGGCAGCCCCCGCCTACGTCGGCGATGACCTGGCCCACCAGCGCGAACAGTGCCGCTGGTTCGGGGGAATGGTCGGCAACCATGTCGCCGACCTCGTGTCCCGCTACGGTGAGGACGGCGAGGTGCCGCATGCCCTCACCGACTACATCAAGGCGCGCGAGGGCTACGACTACAGCCACCACGGCAAGGCGGACAACCGCTCCACCGACTTCGTCCCCGACGGCATCGTGGACCGCTTCTGCGTGCTCGGCACCGTCGAAGACCACGTAAAGAAGCTAGACGAACTAGCGGACCTCGGCGTGGACCAGTTCAACGTCTACCTCATGCACGACGCCATGGACGAGACGCTGGAGGCTTACGGAGAGGAGATCATCCCTTCCCTTGAGACGAGGTCCGCGGTGTAGAGAGGTTGCTCTCGGAGGCCTCTCTCCCTTCTCGATGTTGATACGCCGGCGTCTGGATCCAGAACCATGCCTGGGTCTAGATGCGGAGATCCCGGCGCCTACCCGTTATTCGAACTTCGAGCATCGTATCGCCGATTCTCGTGGGGATATTTAGCCCGGGTACCGTGGGGGGTAGCGCTGGGCGCCCCCTTTGTCATATGCTGCGCACATGGGTTGGTGTACGGCATAGATGGAACCGGCAGTTAGCGTCTCGGGGCTTACCTACCGTTACAGGGGACAGCAGAAGCCCGCGCTCGGGGGCGTCGACCTGAAGGTGGCCGAGGGGGAGTTCGTGGTCATCATGGGGCCCTCAGGGGCTGGGAAGAGCACGCTCTGTGTCTCTCTGAACGGCCTGATCCCCCACTTCTTCAGGGGCAAGATGGAGGGGGAGGTGCGCGTGGGGGGACGCTCCACCCGCGAGGGCAACGTTGGGGAGTTCGCCCAGGAGGTCGGCCTCGTCTTCCAGGACTTCGAGGCGCAGCTCTTCTCGACCAACGTGGCCCTCGAGGTTGCCTTCGGGCCCGAGAACTTCAGGGTGGAGCGGGGGGAGATGATAGAACGCGTCGAGAGGGTTCTGGGGCAGGTGAACCTGGAGGGGTTCGAGCAGCGGACGCCGGCGACGCTCTCCGGCGGACAGAAGCAGCGCCTCGCCATAGCCTCGGTGCTCGCCATAGAGCCGCGCATCCTGTGCCTGGACGAGCCAACCACGGACCTCGATCCCGTTGGCAAGCTTGGCATCTTCGAGATCGCCGAGGACCTCAAGGACCGCGACGACGTCACCCTCATAGTGGTCGAGCACGAGACCGAGGAGACCCTGGATGCCGACCGCATCATCATCATGAGGGACGGCGAGATAGTCGCCGACAGGCCGGCGAGGGAAGTGTTGCGGGACGTGGAGTTGCTGGAGCGATCGAGCGTCATGCCGCTGCAGGTGACACGCTTCTTCCACGAGATGGGGCTGTGGCAGGGCACGTTGCCGCTCACGCCGCAGGAGGGCGTGACGGAGTTCGGGCGCCGGGGCTGGCGGGTGAACCGGGATCTCCACGAGCGCCTCGTCGAAGCTGATGCTAAGAGGGAGAAGAGCTACGGGGAGCCCGTCATCCGGGTCAAGGGCCTGACGCACCGCTACGCCAACGGGGTGGTCGCCCTCGACGGCGTGGACCTCACGGTCAGGAGGGGCGAGTTTCTGGCCGTGCTCGGGCAGAACGGGTCTGGCAAGACCACGCTCGTCAAGCACTTCAACGGGCTTCTCGAGCCCACCGCCGGCACGGTCAGGGTGGGGGAGGGCGAGACTTCGGAGCAGGGGCTGCGCCAGCTTGGCCGGACCGTCGGGTACGTGTTCCAGAACCCCGACC
>DASUPX010000317.1:0-11586 GCA_036280905.1 Rubrobacter sp.
CGACCGTCACCACCATCGCCCCTACGGGTACGATCTCCATGATCGCCGGCTGCTCGGGCGGCATCGAGCCGCTCTTCGCCGTGGCGTTCATGCGGCGTCAGGCCGACATGGAGATGCCCGACGTCAACCCCGAGTTCGTGAAGATCGCCAGGGAGCGCGGCTTCCACTCCGAGGAATTGATGAAGAAGATCGCCGAGCACGGCTCCGTGCGCGACGTCGAGGAAGTACCCGACGACGTGCGCAGCGTGTGGGTCACCTCGCACGACATCACGAGCGATTGGCACGTCAAGATGCAGGCGGCGTTCCAGAAGTACACCTCGATGGGCATCTCAAAGACCATCAACCTGCCCTACGAGGCGAGCGTGGAGGACGTGGAGGACGCCTACCGCCAGGCCTTCGCAACAAACTGCAAGGGCATAGCCGTCTACAGGGACGGCTCGCGCGACGCTCAGGTGTTGTCCACGGGCAAGACCGGTGGGGAGAAGCCGACCATGACGCCGGCCTCGCCCGAGGCGCCGACCGCGCCGCCCGTCACACCGCCGGCCACGGAGGGCAAGGGGCAGACCTTCTCCTCGCTCGCCGAGGCACGCAACGGCAGGCCGCGCACCCTCACGGGCGTGACCAAGAAGATCCGGACCGGCCACGGCTCCATGTACGTAACCATGAACGACGACGAGTTCGGGCCAAGGGAGTGCTTCGTCGTACTCGGCAAGCCCGGCGGCACGGCCGCGGCGTTCTCGGACGCCCTTGGGCGTATGATCACGATGGCCCTCACCCACGGCGCCGATCCGGCCGAGGTGGTCCACCAGCTCCGCGGCATCCAGGACGGCCACCCTGCGGGCGTCGGACCAAACGCGGTTCTGTCTGTTCCCGACGGCGTAGCACGGGCCATGTCCGAGCATTACCTGATCGAGGACAGCCTCCCGGACACCCGCGAGCTGCCGATCATCGGCGCCTGTCCCGACTGCGGCAGCGGCCTGACCCGCCAGGAGGGCTGCGTGGTTTGCCACTCCTGCGGGTACTCGAAGTGTAGCTAACAGACGCGGACTGCGGGGGATGGGCCTATTCGGCCCGTCCCCTTTCGTGTTGGTGTCGGTTCTTCTCTAGCCTTCAGCCTTCAGCTTTTTGTCTGGGCTTGCACGTTTCTCGTGTTTGATGGGTCGGGCTTCGGACGGAAATGTAAGCGAAAGAACAATATCGGGTCGCGCCCGCGTGCACAATGTCGGGCAGAGCAATCATGAAGATTCGTCTTACACAAAATGTTCCCAAGTACGGCCGCCTCAGCAAAGGCATCGTCGTGGAGGCCGAGCCCGTGGCACACCATCCCGACCTTATGCGGGTGAAGGACTTCGGGGCTTTCGAGAACGGGGCGCTAGCGCGGAGTTGGGAGCTGGTCGTGTCGGACGAGGAGATCGAGGCCCTCCTGAGGGAGGGCTAGTCGCCAGCTTCTCCACCGTGCCGGCGACGTTTACCCGAATGTCCGACGGGACCTGCACTCATGACCGGGTGTTAGACCGGTCTCTGTCCAGCGTCTGATCCTGGAACGAGACCGGGTCTTCCGAGGGTTCTATGTGGATGAAGAAAGTGGTGTTCCCCTGCAGGGCATTCGCCAGCTCACCCTCCAGTTCCTCTGACAGGTCATGGCCCCGCTTCACGGTCCAGCGGCCAGGAACGAGCACGTGCATGGAGACGAAACGGCGCTGGCCGGCCGCGCGCGTGCGCAGGGCGTGGAAGCGGATTCCCCGGCTCTCGTAGAGGGAGAGGACGCCGGTGATGAGTTTCTGTTCATCGGGTGGCAGTGCCCGGTCCAGCAGCCCCTGCGCGGTGTCGCGGAACAGCCGCACGCCCGTCCAGACGATGTTCGCGGCCACTATGAGCCCGATGATGGGGTCGAGCACGAGCCACCCGGTCAGGTACACCATCACGATGCCAAGCACGACGCCGAGCGAGGTCCACACATCGGTGAGCAGGTGCTGGGCGTCAGCCCGGAGCGTGATCGAACGCAGCCTGCGGCCGGCGCGCAAGAGCACGAGCGCGACGCCCCCGTTGACCGCAGCAGCCACCAGCGTGACGGAGAGGCCCAGCCCCAGGTTCTGGAGCGGCTGCGGGTCAAGCAGACGTCCCCAGGCCGTAACCCCGATCCAGACCGCCGCGATGATGATGAGCGCGCTCTCCAGCCCGCTCGAGAAATACTCGGCCTTGCCATGGCCAAACGCGTGCTCCTCGTCCGGAGGGCGCATCGCCAGGGTCAACGCCCACAGCGCGGCCACCGCCGCGACGAGGTTGACGACGGACTCGGCGGCGTCGGAGAAGAGCCCCACCGAACCCGTAAGGTAGTAGGCTCCGAGCTTCAGCCCGATGGTGACGACCGCGGCCGCGATCGAGAGCCAGGCGTAGCGCCGCGCAGAGGTGCCGTTCGTGACGCTCACCTCGGTGATCGCGGCCCAACCGTCGCAAGTTTCGATATCGCAGCCGGCACGCTAACGTTCTACCATCTTCCCGATGCGCGTCGCCGATCTTCGGGGGTGGCATCCGGACGCAGCCACACGGAAACGTGCGCAGGCTGCATCGTCTCCTGCACCACAGAGACCAGCTCGGTGTTCAGGCTGTCCAGGTTCGTCTCGTCGCGCAACCGGGCCGAGAAACCCTCCAGCGTCTTTCTAGCGTCGTACTTGCGCCTGTAGAAGCGTCTGTCTATGAACGCCTGGATGCGGCGTCTCAAAGGGTCGAAAAGCGCAGCGATGGCGAGCGTGGAGACCACGACGGTGAGTTGGGAGAGACGCTCATGGCCGGTGAGGACTCGAAGGAGCGCCTGGGTCGTGGCCACGCCCCCGAAGTAGACCAGCAACAGCATCGCCGTAAGCGAACCGTAGACGAGGGCGCGGTTTATGACGACGTCGATGTCATAGAGCCGGTAGCGGAGCACGGCTATGCTCAGCGAGACCGGCACTATGGTCAACGTCAGCCACCAGCCGGTGCTCCCGGCGAGGGCCCACCAGGGAAGGACGCTGCCCGGGGGCATGGACGTTACCAACGCGTAGGGTATGCCGAGCAAGCCCATCAGCACCAACCACAGCAGGATGCCGAACACCACCCACTTGGTTTGTTGCCGCTCGGTCGGCGTAGACACTCGTTGGTACCGATAGATCTGTGTAGAGAGCGCGCCCAACAGGATTACGGGCCACAGGGCATACCCGAACGCGGGCGGCAAGAACAGAATCGCTATCACCAGCAGAACAGACGAGATACCCAACCAGCGGGCCCCGCGCGACACGACCCGTCCGTCCGGAAACAGGATGATGAGCGCCACCGTTGGCACCGTGAGAAGCAGTGGCTGGACCACGGATATGGCTAACGGAGGCAACCAGGGATAATAGTCCTGCGCCCACTCCAGCGGGCCGGCAAAAACGGTCCCGTAGGCAAGGAGGTACGCGGAGATAAACACGACCATCCAGTCGTTGGATCTCCTCCAGAAGAGCACGACCCCAAGGGTCAGACACAGCAATGCCGCCGTAACGGATGCCAGGACCCCAAGCAGGTCCAACGTGAACACCAACGCTGCAGGAGCCTCTACGGGAGCACCCATCCAACTGGCCCGACCGAGCTGGAGAATGTCGGAGACGTAGCCGGGGATAGAGGCAACCAGAACGCCGAAAGCCAGCGTGGCGATACCCACCCATGCCGCGCGGACCGCGACTAGCCACCGACCACGCAGGGTCGAGGCCGATGTCGGAGCACGCGTGCTCATCCCGATCGCTGACCGTACCTTTTCATGGACCGTCTGGTTAAGCCCTCCACTCTACTTCCCCGCCGTACTCCTTATCATTTGCTGCCGGCCCTCCACCCTGGAGCGTACCCTCGACGAAACGCGTAGTCTCCCTGCGTCCGGTCTCAACACCCCTTTCGAGACCGGGTACCCCAAGCACTCTTTCATCCCACCATACCGACCCGTCGTCTGCCAACCGTTACGGCAAAGGTTACGGCCCGACAAACCCTCGGGCTACGACCCGGGATCGAACTCGGTCCGATGTGCCTGGAGATTTCCGGGAGAACCCGACCATCACGCCCCGACAGATACTGTATATCTAAAGCGAAAGGTTAGGGTTCATCGGAGAAAATATCATCTTCGGCCTGGCTCAATCGTGACCTGGAAAACCGTTATTTGCAGGTATTGCGTCTCCTGGTTGGTCGAACTTCGAGCCCGCGCGGGCTGGACAGGGCCAGGCGAAACGTCCGGCCGAGCAGCTCAGAAGCAGAGGTATAGGGTCGGGCTGACGGTCGCGAGTACCGTAATGCGGTTGAAGTGGCGAGACGCAGTGGATACACTCAGCCGCGGAGAGGTGGCAGAGTGGTTGAATGCGGCGGTCTCGAAAACCGTTACGTCGGTAACCCCGGCGTCGGGGGTTCGAATCCCCCCCTCTCCGCAGGGGCGCGCCGTGCGGCGCGCCCGCACGCTGGCTTCGCTTCGCTACGCCAGCTTGTCAGCACGCTCCAGCCTAGCGGCTGTCGCTTGTCGGCAACGCTTCGCCCGGCTTCACCGGGCTCGCTTTCGGCCAGTCGTCTCGGATTGCTACGGCAAGCCAGGAATCTATAGTCCCTACGCACCTGTACACTGTGTGCGCGATGGTAGGGCCGCAGACTTGTTGGCTGACAGCGAAGCCCTGAAAGGGCTGAAGCGTGCTGACGAGCGAGGGCGCCAGCCTGAGCGTGCCGACAAGCCGCGAAGCGGCGTGCTGACAAGCGGAGGCGGAGCCGGAGCGTGCTGACATGCGTGTAAGGAAGGGCGGCGGTACTGGCTGGGACGCCGTCATGTTCACGGCCGGGTTCTGGGTGCTCGCGGGTTCGCTCTGGTTGCAGGTCGGGTACATGGGGGCGGCGCTCGGGAGGATCTCGACTGAGTCGATGGCGGTCCACGCGGACTTCGACAGCTTCTGGCGTTCGGCGCGGGCCATGCTCCGGGGGCAGGATATCTATGACACGGGGGTCGCGCTCGTGAACCTGAATCCCCCCGTGTGGACCGTGCTCATCTCGCCGCTAGGGCTGCTCGGGCCGCTCACCGCGTACAGGGTGTTCGTGTTGTTCTCGCTGATCTTGGCCATCGGTTACCTGGTGTGGACCGTGGAGGAACTGCGTTTACGGCCGGGGTGGACGGCGGTGGGGGTGGTGATGCTACTTCTCTCCTCTCCGCTGCTGTCGACGCTGGCGCTCGGGCAGGTCTACCCCGTGCTCGCGCTCGGACTCGTGGCTTCGTGGCTGGCGGATAGGCGGGGGAGGCTGGAAATCTCGGGCGCGGCGCTCGGTCTGGTGGTGGCGTTGAAGCCTTCACTACTGCCCGTGCTTCTCTGGCCCCTCGTGCGGCGCAGATGGAGGGCCGTGGTGGCCGCGGTCGTCGCTGGGGTACTGGCCACGCTCATTGGCGTGCTCGTGCTCGGGCCGGGGACGACGTTGGATTACGTCGGGGTGTTGAGGGACCGTTCCGTCAGCCCGTACTGGGACAACGCCTCCTTGCCAGCAGCGGCGGCACGACTGTTCACGGAGAACTCGTATGCCCAGAACGTGGCGACGCTTCCCTGGATGGTTACCCTCGGTTACGCGCTCGGGATCGGGACCATCTTGTTGAGCGCCCTGCGGGTCAGGCACGGGCCGGAGGTGGGACTCTGGGTGCTCGTCGCCGCCTCGCTTCTCGCTTCGCCCATCGCCTGGCACAACTACCTCGTGTTGCTCGGTCCCGGCGTCCTGGTGCTCTTTGCGCGGGGTATGGCCGCCCCGGCTTTCCTGCTGCTTGCCCTGCAGGCCATCCCGGCGCAGTGGCCCCTCATCTGGAACCAGAAGGGCACGGTGGTGGCATCGCTGGCGTTGACGTTGTATATGTTCGTCCTGATCGCACACTGGCTCGCCCTTCTCGCAGCGACCAGAGAGCCGTCCATCGTCGAGGACGGGTAGCGGTTCATGGGCCGGAGTGGCATCGTTCCCGTTCGGGTATAGGGATCAGTACCCACCAGTGGAAAGGCGGAAGAGATGTCACAGACCATCATGCAACGCATCGTCGAGGCGTTGCCCGTCCTGGACAGGGTCTCAGACGCCTTGCAGCCCGGGGTGCAGAAGGCCGTAGACGCGGGCGGCACGACGGCGCGCAACGTACTAGACGGCGTCTGGTTCGAGGCGCCGTTGCACCCCGTGATGACCGACGTTCCGATCGGGGCCTGGACCACGGCGCTCGTCTTCGACGGCCTCGACCTCGCGACGGGCAAGAAGCCCATACGGCACGCGGCTGACGCTGCCCTCCTGTTCGGCACCCTGGGTGCCTTCGGGGCGGCGGCGACCGGGCTCTCGGACTGGCGGTACCTGAGCGGGGGCTCCAGAAGGATGGGGGTCGCCCACGGTCTACTGAACACGGTCGGGCTCGCGTTCAGCATCGCCTCGCTCATTCAGAGGGCCACGGGACGCAGGAACGCGGCGCGACTCACCTTTCTGACCGGCTACTCGATCAACGGCATGGCGGCCCACCTCGGCGGGGAGCTCTCGTACCACTACGGCCTGCGCGTGGACAGGAACGTCTTCGAGAAACCAGGCCCCGACGACTTCACCCCCGTCCTGGACGAACAAGACCTGGGGCCCGACGAGCTACGCCGGGTCGAGGTCGAAGGCGTGGGCGTGCTACTCAGCCGCTCCAGTGGCGGCCAGATCTGCGCCATCGCGGCCACCTGCAACCACTTCGGCGGCCCGCTGGAGCAGGGCGAGCGCGAGGACGACACCGTGATCTGCCCCCGGCACAACTCACGCTTCGACCTGTGCAGCGGCCAGCCCATAGACGGCCCCGCCGTCTTCCCCCAGTCCCGATACGAGACGCGAACCAGGGACGGGAAGATAGAGGTCAAGGCCGCCGCAGAGAACATCCAGAGGATAGTCAGGTAGAGCACGCTCCGGCTAACGCCTGAGCTTGTCAGCACGCCGGCTCCGCTTCGCTCCGCCGGCTTGTCAGCACGCTCGGGCTTTCGCCCTCGCTTGTCGGCAACGCTTCGGCTTCGCCTCGCTTTCGGCCAGTCGTCTCTCTCCGTAACGGTGGCTTCGACATATAGGGCTTTTCCGGGCAGCGAATCGTTAGAGCGGAAAGGTGAAGGCCGCAGCGGGATCTGGCCGACAGCGAGACCCGAAGGGTCGAAGCGTTGCTGACAAGCGACAGCCGCCAGGCTGGAGCGTGCTGACAAGCGGAGGCGTTAGCCGGAGCGTGCTGACACGGAGCCCGTCAGGGCGACGTGTGCTCCAGGCTTTCCAGGGCTTCGGCGGCGGCGCGGCGGAGATTGCGGTTCGAGTCTACCTGGAAGACCTTTTGAAGGTCGCCGCGGGCCCTGGCTTTCTCGTCGAGGGAGGCCAGGGCCGAGGCCCGGTTGTAGTAGGCGATGCCAAGCTTCGGGTCGAGCTTTATGGCGCGGTCGGTGGCTTCTATGGCTGCGACGGGGTTGCCCGAGGCTTCCAGGCTCGCCCCCAGGGCGGAGAAGTGGCGGGGGAGTGGCCTGCGGGTGGAGATCTCGTCGTAGTAGTCGGCTGCCTTTTCGTACTCGCCTTTGCGGAAGGCGGCCGTGGCCCGGCGTTCGTCGGGGGTGACAGCGCGGGTCATGAGCGACGTCAGGATCGCGGCGCCGGCTATGTAGACGAGCAGGACGCTGCCGTAGTTCTCGACGGTCGTGAGGTTCATCACGAAGGGGAGGCCGGCGATAAAGACGCCGGTGGAGAGAGGCGGTATGAGGCGCAGGAAGAAGTCGCGGTAGGCCCGCACACGCAGCAGGTCTCTGTTCTGGCGGCCGATCACGACGCTCAGGACCGCGAGGATGACGAGCGCGCCCAGAGTGGGGTAGAGGAGCCTCAAGACATCTCTTCCAGCATCCCCCTGGCTGCCGACCGGAAGCGGCGGGGAAGGTCCACCTCCAGCGCCCTGTTGAGGTCCTTGACGACCCTGCTCTTCTTGCCCATCCGTTGCAAGACGAGGGCGCGGTTGTAGTAGGCGAGGCCGTACTCGGGGTCCTGCTCGATTGCCTGCGTGGAGAGGTCCACGGATTCCTCGTTACGCTCGGAGGCCCCGAGGGCGGCCCCCAGAAAAGCCTTGTTGCGGGCGAGGGGCTTCTCCTGGACGAGCTTCTCGTAGAGCTCCACCGCCCTCGCGTAGTCGCCACTTCGGAAGGCCCTGTTTGCGTTGCGCTCCAGGGACGTGATGGAGAGGAGGCTGGCCCCTATTATTGCGACGCCTGCCACCGCCATCCAGGCCAGGAGCGTCCAGCCCTGCCCGAAGCTCTGGATCACGAACAGGCTAAGCACCATCAGTAGCAGGGCGAAGAACGGCAGGGCGCGGCGTAGCAGGTCACCCCACGCTTTCGCCCTCGCCAGGTCGCGGTTGGCGGCGTATATGGTCTGCCAGCTCACGAAGAGGAGAAGGAAGATCAGAACTATGGTTATCGCTCCCGAGCCCATCGCTACCTCAGGCGCCGACCGGCGCGGGTTCGAGGGTCCGAAGCACCCCGAGTGCGGGCGTGACGAGGGCCTGGAACTCCTCCTCCGAGAGCGCGGGTCTGGCCCCCTCGGTAGGGATGGTCTGCTGGAGCTCGATCCAGGACTTGCAGCCCCCGTACTCGTCCATGTAGGGAAGCTCGACGGCCTCGGGCAGCAGGTACGTGCGCAAGACGAGGACCGTCAGCGGCTTTTTGGGGCGCCACTTGAAGCGGCTCTCCGCGTATTCCGAGGTCCACATGTGGTGCGGGTCGAGGGCCGCGAGCTCCTCCGGCTCGGAGATCTCGTAGGCCCCGGAGACCTCGGCGAACGAGGAGAAGCGCAGGGGACCATCATCGGTGAGATCAGGGATCCCATCCATCAGGTGGCGGTGCTCGCTCTTCAGCAGCTCTGGTCTCTGGTGCTCGTAGCCGGGAAGGAGCAGGAACCGAGTCTTCGGCACGGCGAAGGCCTTCTCCCTGATGCCGCCCTTCCTGACCACCAGCGCGGTCTCGCCGCGTTCGAGGGCCTTCACGGCGACCGCCCACTCCTTGAGCGCGTAGCGTAGAGAATCCAAGACATCACCTCTCGTATAATGCGACCGTTGCACGAGTGATTATATGACTATCTGGGACGGACGTTTCCGCCCGTGAAGGAGGCCTCACGTGAGAGAGCAAGAGACGCCGCACCGCGTAGAGCGGGACTCCATGGGGGAGGTCGAGGTACCCCGCGACGCCCTCTTCGGCGCGCAGACCTGCCGCGCCCTGGACAACTTCCCGATAAGCGATCTGCGCAAGCCGCGCCGCTTCGTCGAGGCTATCGGCGCCATAAAGCTGGAGGCAGCCGTCGTCAACCACGAGCTGGGCCTGATCGGCGAACAGGACAAGGACGCCATCGTGGAGGCGGCCGAAGAGGTCGTCGACGGAAGGCTTGACAGCGCCTTCGTCCTCGACGTATTTCAGACCGGGTCGGGCACCTCGACCAACATGAACGCCAACGAGGTGATCTCCAACCGCGCCATCCAGATCCTCGGCGGGGAGCTCGGCTCGAAGAGCCCCATCCACCCCAACGACCACGTCAACATGGGCCAGTCCTCGAACGACGTGATCCCAACGGCAATCCACCTGGCGGCCCTTGTTTCCATCGACAAGGACCTCCTGCCTGCCCTGGAAAAGCTTCTGAGTGCCCTGCGGGAGAAGGCCGTCCAGTTCGACGATGTGATCAAGACGGGCCGCACGCACCTGCAGGACGCTACCCCGATCCGGCTCGGCCAGGAGTTCCGGGGGTACGCCGGTCAGATGGAGCGCGGCATCGCGAGGCTGCGCAAGGCGCAGGAGGACCTCTCGGAGGTGGCCCTTGGCGGCACCGCCGTCGGGACCGGCGTCAACACTCAGCCCGAGTTTGCCGCCCGCGTTTGCGAGCGGTTGAGCTCCCGCTTCGGCGTCGACGTGCACGAGACGGAGAACCACTTCCAGGCCCAGAGCGCGATGGACGCCACCGTGTTCACCAGCGGCGCCCTGAAGACCGTCGCGGTCAGCCTCATGAAGATCTCCAACGATATCCGGTGGCTCGGGAGCGGGCCGCGGGCCGGCATAGGGGAGATCGCCCTGCCCGAGGTGCAGCCGGGCTCCTCCATCATGCCCGGCAAGGTGAACCCCGTGATCGCCGAATCGGCCGCCATGGTCGCGGCCCAGGTGATGGGAAACGATGCCACCATCACTATCGCCGGCCAGAGCGGAAACTTCGAGCTGAACGTGATGCTGCCCCTCATCGCCTACAACCTTCTCCAGTCCATCGACCTGCTCTCCAACGCCGCCGAGAACCTGACAGACCAGTGCGTGAGCGGCATAGAAGCCACGGAGCGTGGCCCCGAGCTGGTCGAACAGGGCCTGATGCTCGCCACGGCCCTGGCCCCCGAAATCGGGTACGACAGGGCCGCCGAGATCTCCAAGGCAGCCTACAAGACGGGTAAAACCATCCGCGAGATAGCCCGCGAAGAGACCGACCTCTCCGAAGAAGAGCTCGACGATCTACTCGACGCCAGGCATATGACAGGAAACTGAAGAGGGGGTTCTCCGGTGTCCGGTAGCAGGGATAATTCACAGGGGATCAACGTCAAGGTCTTCGAGGACGTAGACGACTCCGAGGCCTCGCAGGCGTACATCGACATACTGGACAAGTTCGATGCGCTGCCCGGCATCCAGGTGTTGAAGCAGGGCGCCATCGAACGGTGCAGGCTCCGGGAGGGTATGTCGGTGCTGGACAGCGGATGCGGAGCGGGCCTCGAGACCGTCAGGCTGGCCAGGCTCGTCGCGCCGTCGGGCAAGGTCACCGGGCTCGACGCGAGCCAGGCGTTTCTCGCGGAGGCCAGAAAGCGCGCCGGGGGCCTGAGGCTTCCCATCGAGTACCGGCAAGGCGATGCCCAGCGTCTGCCTTTCGCCGACCGCTCCTTCGATGTGGCCCGCGCCGAGAGGCTGCTGCTGTACCTCCAGGAACCGGCCACGGCGCTCGCCGAGCTCGCGCGCGTGACCAGGAAAAAAGGCTCCGTGTACGTCATAGAACCCGACTTCGAGACCGTTACCATAAACGTGGGCAACAGGGCTCTCGTCCGCAAGGTCCTCAACTTCGACTGCGACAAGGACACCAGGAACGGTTGGATCGGCCGCGAGCTACCCGGCATGTTCGCGGCCGCCGGCCTCGTGGACGTCGAGGTGCAGACCGGCGTGGTCGTCTTCGAGCCCGTAGCCTTCAGCCCGTACTTTCTCGAGATCGGTGCGGCGGCCCACGAAGGTGGCGCCATCACCGCGGACGAACTCGCGCAGTGGCAGGGTGAGATCAGGGACCTCCTGAAACGGGATCAGCTCTTCTGCACGATCACGTACTTCATGATATTCGGGCGCGTGGCACCCTAATCGAGGTCCGCTGGCGCTCCTTTTAGTTCGAGGCTGATCTGGTCAGCGTCCAGTACGGCCAGGACGGCGTTCAGCGCCTCCGCGCTGAAGTCTCCATCGTCTCTAGCATCGAGCAGGGCTCTACGCTGTGTCGAGATCACGTCGAGGGCCAGTCGCTTCTGGTCCTCGGCGTGATCCGCCGCCCACTCTAAAC
>DASUPX010000318.1:0-2765 GCA_036280905.1 Rubrobacter sp.
CGTACACGTCGGCGTACAGGATGTCTTCTGCGGGACCCTCGTATTCTTCCCAGAGGTCCTCCTGCTTGAAGCCGACCCTGTACAGGTTTCGCGCGGGCAGGCCGGAGTGGCCGTAAGCGAGGTCCTCGGGGTTGGGAAACGGCCCGATAGTCGCCTCGATCCAGCCAGATTTACCTTTGAGATATCCGGGGGTACGAACGTGGCCAGGTTTCTTCGATGGCAAGATCCTGACGCGGTCGCCTGGCCTGTAGGTCACGCCCCTCCCCAGCGACGTTCTATCTCGGCCGCCTTCTCGTCTATCTCGTCGACCGCAAGGACGTTCTTCTCGACGAGGAGTATTTCGGTGGCCGCGGCCCAGCGTTCATAATAGGAGAGGTCGCGGTAATTCTTTAGGCTCTCAATCGCCCTGCGGTGTTCGTCCGTGCTGTAGAGGCCCTTCGCGCCGAGGGCGGAGCTGATGGCGTCGGCGAGGCGTTCCCAGTCCTCGACCTCGTGCTGGTCCCTCTCTACGGGGCCGTCGAAAGAGCCGCCCATGTCGTGGACACCGCTCAAGGCTGCGCCCCTATCTGACCCTCAACACTTCTTTGATCGGGGGTCTCTCCACGAGTTCTTCGACGTACTCCTGGAGCTTGAGGCCGTCCGGCGTCGCGACGGCGTGCAGGTAGTCGGAGAGCTGGTAGAGGGAGTCCGGCGAGCCCGGGTCCTGGGCCTGGTTCAGGCGTCCGTCCTGGCGCATGCGCCTCGCGACCGCCCGCAGCACCGAGTAGGACATGCGGGAGAGCTCGCGCAGGGGCTGGTGACGGTTCTGGCGGGTGCCGAGGTCCACCTGCGCCATGGCGTCGAGCCCGATCATCTTCAACACGTCTATCATGATCCCGGTCTCCACCGCGTAGCCGGTGAGGAATGGGATGGAGGAGAAGAGCTCCCTGTCGGCCACGAACTCGCCGGCGAGCGGCTGCACGAAGCCTGTTAGCTCGGGGTAGAAGAGGTTGAAGAGCGGCTTGGTCGAGATCTCCGTGACCCTGCCGCCGCCGTCCAGCTCCACCGTCTCGTGGCTCTTGAAGGGGCGCCTGTAGGCTGCCTTGACGTAGCGCACCTCGGGCACCTCTAGTATGGGGCCGAGGATGCCGTAGACGAGCTGCGGCCTGAAGTCCTTGGTGTCGGCGTCCAGGTACATCACGAGGTCGCCGCGGGCCACCGAGAGGGCGCGCCACATGGCGTCGCCCTTGCCGTGCGCGCCACCATGGTTGCTCATCAGCTCGTTCTCCGAGTAGACCTCGGCGCCTGCGGCGGCGGCCACGTCTGCCGTGCCGTCCGGCGAGTCCGCGTCGACGGCAATGATCTGGTCGACCAGCGGATGATCGCCCGTCTGCCGGTTTACGGCGTGGATCTCGTCTATGATCCCGCCCACCGTGTCGGCAACGTTGCGGCAGGGCAACACCGCGCTTACCGTGAGGCCTAGCTCGCGCTTGCGGTGGGCTAGAGCCTCGAGGTCGGAGAATTGCTTGTAGTCGTAGGAGCGATGCTTAAACCACTCTACAGCGTCCACGGGCATCACACTCCTCACGTTCGCTTCCACATCACAGCCCCGGTAAGCTACCGTACATCACCCGATTTGTCCATTCTTATTCCTTAACATGTGACGAACGTCCCATTCTCGTGCCGCATCATCCCGTCTCCCTTCTCGCCGCCGGGGCCTCCGGAGCGGGTGGTAGAATCAGGAGCCTTTGGGGAGAACCACGGCCTCCTGACGGACGGAGAGTTTGGACGTTATGCGCATAGTATTGACCAACGACGACGGCATCGAGGCCCCTGGGCTCCTGGCGGCCCGACGGGCTCTGGAGCAGGTGGGCGAGGTGATCACCGTTGCCCCCGACAGGAACCGTTCCGGCGTGGGCAGGAGCATCTCCTTCGGGCGCTCGCTCCACGTCGAAGAGGTCGAGATGGAAGATGGGGCCACGGGTTACGCCTGCTCGGGCACCCCGGTTGACTGCGTGCGGCTCGTTGCCCTCGGCCTGATGGACTTCGAGCCCGACGTGGTGGTCTCCGGCATAAACCACGGCGAGAACCTGGGCGACGACATCACGTACTCCGGCACGGTCGCCGGGGCGATGGAGGGCATAGTCATAGGGGTTCCCGGCATAGCCGTCTCCCTTAGCATAGACCGTCCCTGGCACGAGACGGTCGAGGAGAGGATGCCGCTCGACGCCGGGCTGCACTTCGAGACGGTGGCGGACTTCACGGCGCGCCTGGTGAAGGTGGCTTACAAGGGTTTGCCCGCGGGGCGCATCCTGAACGTCAACGCGCCAAACCTGCCCCGCGAGAGGCTACGGGGCGCGCGGGTCACGAGGCTGGGACGAAGGTTCTACAAGGACGAGCTCGTCGAGGTCAGGGACGCCGAGGGGCGGGTCGGCTACGACATCTACAACAACCCGCCCGGCTACCACGAGGAGGACGGCACCGACTTCGCGGCGATCGCGGACGGCGAGATCAGCGTCACCCCCGTCCACCTGGAGCTGACCGACGATGCGGGCCTCGAGGAGATCGGCACCTGGGACATGGGTTCCATCCTCAACGGCGCGAACCCGTAGTGCTCGCCGCAGCGCTCTTCGACTTCGACGGCACGCTCGTGGACACGACCGAGATGATCTACCAGGGCATGCGCCACGCCACGACCTCGGTTCTCGGCCGCGACGACTTTACGCGCGAACAACTCCTCGCAAACGTCGGCCAGCCCCTCCCGCGACAGATGGAGATCCTGGACG
>DASUPX010000319.1:0-3776 GCA_036280905.1 Rubrobacter sp.
CGGCCGCCTCCAATTCCAGAGCGAAACGAACGAGGGAACGCGCCTCGAGGTCGCGATCCCGCTAGGGGGAGCCCAGGATGGATAGCATCCGGCTACTCGTCGCCGACGACCACCCGATGCTGCGCGAGGGCCTCGTCGCCGTTCTGGGTACCCAACCCGACTTCGAGGTGGTCGGGGAGGCCGCCGACGGTGACGAGGTGGTCAGGCAGGCCGGAAGCCTGGACCCCGACGTTATTCTGCTAGACCTGGAGATGCCTGGGACGGACGGCGTCGAGGCCCTTGAACAGCTGCGCGACGCGGGATCGCGCGCAAGGACCATAGTCTTCACGGCCTACAATACCGACGAGAGGATCCTGGGCTCCCTGCGCGCCGGCGCCCGCGGCTACCTGCTCAAGGGCGCCTCCAGGCAGGAGATCTTCGGCGCCATCCGTACCGTGCAGGCAGGTGGCTCGCTGCTGGAGCCGGCCGTCACAGACAGACTCCTGAACCGCATAGACGGCGAGGAGAACGTTCCGGAAAACCGGCGCCTCACGCCCAGGGAGCTGGAGGTGCTCGCCCTCCTCGCAAGGGGCCTGAAAAACGCCGAGATAGCCGACCAGCTCTACATCTCGGAGCGAACGGTCAAGTTCCACGTCGGCTCCATCCTTACCAAGCTGCAAGCCCAGAACAGGACCGAAGCCGCCCGAATAGCCGCCCGCCGCGGCCTGATAGACGATTCTTAGAGCTATCAGCTTTTTTGGCTGGGGATGAAGGCTAACCGTTCTAACACCCTGTACCTTGGTACAGGATAGAAACCGTTCCTCCTGCCGTTCTCGGGCCGGTTCCGGGGCGATACATTGTATTCAACCGAGAACGGGAGGAATACGACATGACCGAACAATCAGTACGGCGAGTGGCCCTTATTACCGGCGCTTCGCGCGGGCTTGGCCTGGCGCTGGCGCGGGCTCTGGCCGAGAAGGGCTGGACCCTTATCGTGGACTCCAGGGGCGAGGAGGCTCTGGGGAGGGCCAGCGCCGAGCTGTCCGAGAGGACGCGTGTGATCTCCATCCCCGGAGACGTTTCGGATGCCGGGCACAGGACCGCCCTGGCCGAGGCGGCTCGCGGGGTGGGCGGCCTGGACGCGCTAGTCAACAACGCGAGCATCCTAGGCCCGAGCCCACAGCCCGCGCTGCTCGACTACCCGCTCGACGTCCTCGAGGAGGTATACAGAACGAACACGTTCGCGTCCCTCGCGCTCGTGCAGGCGCTCCGAGACGATCTGAAGCAGGACGCGCGCGTCATCAACGTGACCAGCGACGCCGCCGTCGAGCCGTACGAGGGTTGGGGCGGCTACGGGTCGAGCAAGGCCGCGCTTGAGCAGCTCTCCAACATCCTCGGGGCCGAGAACCCGAACCTGCGCGTCTACCGTGTCGACCCCGGCGACATGCGCACCCGCATGCACCAGGAAGCTTTTCCCGACGAGGACATCAGCGACCGTCCCCTCCCCGAGGAGAGCGTCCCCGGACTTCTGGAGCTGATCACGGGAGATCTTCCCGGCGGCCGCTACGAGGCCCGCGCGCTGGGCGCGAGCGTGTCCACAAAGAGTTGAGCCGGGATGTTCAGCACGGAGCTCGCGGAGATCGTCCTGATAGTGGAGGACGTGGGGAGGTCGGCCCGCTTCTACCGGGACGTGGTTGGCCTGGTGCCCGAGAACGAGCCCGACGACGGATGGGCCTGGTTCTGGGCCGGCCAGCCGGGCCACGCCCAGCGCCTGGCCCTCCGCAAAGGCCCCTTGCTATTCGAAGAAGAGTCCCCTTTACCCGCGGGGGAGCGCTGGGGAAGGATCCACTACGCCTTCAACGTCCCCCGCGAGAGACTCGAAGAGGCGGCGGATCACGTCCGTCAGAAGGGCCATACCGTGCACGGGCCGATCTACTTCGACTGGATGAAGGCGCTCTCGTACTACTTCTACGATCCCGACGGGAACCTGCTCGAGTTCTGGTCGCCGGACCCCGAAGGAGATGACACATGAAAGCGAGAGGATTGGTATGGCTGGGGACGCGAACCCCCAACTTCGACGAGACGGTCAGGTTCTTCAGAGATGACCTGGGCCTGCAAGAGTCCCTCGAAGAACCCGACTTCGCGGTCCTCAAGCTGCCAAACGGGGACACGGTAGAGGTGTTCGGCCCCGGCGACACGGAGCACGAGCACTTCGACGTCGGCCCCGTGGCAGGCTTCCTGGTCGACGATTTGAGGGAGGCAAGGGCGGACCTTGAAGCCGCCGGGATCACATTCCTGAGCCCCGTTCACGAGTCAGACGACGGCTCCGGCTGGTCCCACTTCAGAGGCCCCGACGGCAACGTCTACGAGATCACCAGACCATCGAAACGCGACTAGAAAGATAGAGCAATGAACCACACTGTAGAACAGACGTGGGAACCCACCGACACCATCTCCGACTTCGCCGTAGAGCACTTACCCCTGCACTTCGACCTGCCTTCGGAGCTGGAGGCCGGCGAGCCCCCGGAGGCACGGGGTCTGGCCCGCGACGAGGTTCGCCTGATGGTCTCCTACCGCGGCGATGACCGCGTGGTCCACTCCAGCTTTGCCGACCTGCCCGACTTCCTTGAGGCGGGCGACACGCTGGTCATCAATACCAGCGGCACGATGAACGCCGCGCTTCCGGCCCACTATGCGGACGGAACGCCCGTTACGGTGCACCTCTCGACACACCTGCCTTCGGACTTGTGGGTGGTCGAGTTGAGATCTTCTCCCGACAATAAACCTGTGCTAGACGGTAAATCAGGAGTGACGTTATCGCTACCTGATCGGGCCAGCATCACGTTGCAAACACCGTACCTACCCGAGAAACGGGTTCAGGCCGGGGGGAACAACCGGCTCTGGGTTTCGACCCTGGATCTGCCCGCAAGCCTCGACGAGTATCTGGAGAGGCATGGGGCACCGATCCGATACGGCTACGTCAGGGAGAGTTGGCCGTCTGGCTACTACCAGACGGTCTACGCGACGGAGGTAGGCAGCGCCGAGATGCCCTCTGCCGGGAGAGCCTTCACGCCGGAGCTCATCACGCGCCTCGTGGCGAAGGGGGTGCGGATCCTGCCGCTCCTGCTGCACACGGGCGTGGCGAGCCTCGAAGACGACGAGCCGCCTTACGAGGAGTTCTACCGGGTCTCCCCGGAGACAGCGGCCGGGGTCAACGCGGCGCGCGAGTCAGGGCGCAGGATCATAGCCGTCGGAACGACCGTCGTCCGGGCGCTCGAGACCGTTACCGATCGATACGGTGTTACTCATCCTGGGGAGGGTTTGACCGACCTCTACATCACCCCGGAACGGAGCATACGTTCCGTGAACGCGATGCTGACCGGACTGCACGAGCCCCGCTCCACCCACCTGTCGATGCTCGAGGCCCTCACGGCGAGCACGTCCCCGTGCACCCTCTCCCCCTCTGGGCGCCAACACCTCGAAACCGCCTACGCCGAAGCCCTGGACAGAGGCTACCTCTGGCACGAGTTCGGCGACCTGCATCTGATTTTGTAGCTATTAGCTATTAGCTGTCAGCTTGTTGGAGGGGACGATGTAAGCGTCAGGTACAACAATAGAGATGTGTCCGTATGTTCTAGACTTTGAAGGAGTAGATCATGGCTTACGAGTTGCCACAACTGCCCTACGGCTACGACGCACTGGAACCCACCATCGATGAACAGACCATGCACCTCCACCACGAAAAACACCACAACACCTACGTCACCAACCTAAACTCCGCACTCGAAAAGCACCCC
>DASUPX010000320.1:0-8878 GCA_036280905.1 Rubrobacter sp.
TCCTCATCTGCCGCCCATGAGCGCCACACCCGGCTCGTGCCCCAACGATCCGGCAGATGTACCAACAAACGCCGCTCGTCCTCGATACACCTACCATCTCGCGGGACATGAACCCAACGCCCTGACTCCCGCAGTACGGCCTCCTCTGTCCATCTCTCGCCCACATGAACAGGGTAGCGGAGCGATGCCGGGCCGGCAGAAGATTCCAGACCTCAATGCTCCAGAGCTATCCCTATCCGCCCACCGTGCGGGCAGGTGATGGCCCCTTCCAGGATATGGCGTCGTTAACGCGCGGAAGACCGGCCCTTAGGCGAGCCGTGGCCCCCCGCTTGCTCGAGGGAGTGAAGCCCGGCACACGCCCGCGGCCGGAAATCCCGACCGCGAACCCGGCACCAGCATGTACTCCAGATTTACCATGAACCTTTGATACAGGTTTATTCTTCTGTCAGCGACGTGGAGGCCTGATTCTACACCTGATTGTCCTGGAAACAGCACTTTTTTGTTCTACAGTATCAACCGTTGGTTTAGTGTTGCGAAGGAGCGGGGCTGTACTCTGAACCGCCGTTGACGCTCGCCCACTGGCGGGCGGAGAGGCCCCACAGGGCGATAAAGCCGGCGGCCGCGGCTTCGTCGAAGGTGCTGCCGGGGTCGTAGGTGGCCAGGTCCTTGCTGTAGAGGGCGTTTGGGGCAGTGCGCCCCACGACGGTGGCGTTGCCCTTGTAGAGCTTGAGGCGGACGGAGCCGGTCACGGTCTTCTGTGTCTCCGTTATGAAAGCATCAAGGGCAGATTTCAGGGGGGTGAACCACAGGCCTTCGTAGGCGAGCTCGGCGTAACGTTGTTCCACGGTGGTCTTGAAGCGCAGGACGTCTCTGGTCAGGGTCAGGGCTTCGAGCTCCCGGTGGGCTGCGACGATAGCGAGGGCAGCGGGGGTTTCGTAGATCTCGCGGCTCTTGATGCCGACGAGTCGGTCTTCGATCATGTCTATGCGGCCCACGCCGTTGGCGCCAGCGACGGCGTTGAGCTCGGCTATGAGGTCTATCAGCTGCAGGTCTTCCCCATCCAGGCTGATCGGAAGGCCCTCTTCGAAGCCAACCTCGACGTACTGCGGTTCGTCTGGGGCGTTCTCGGGGGACGTGGTCAGCTCGAACACGTCCTCCGTGGGTTCGTGGTCGGGGTCCTCTAGAGGGCCGGCCTCGATGGAGCGGCCCCAGAGGTTCTCATCCACGCTATAGGGTGACTCCTTCGTGGTCGGAACGGGTATGCCGTGCTCCTCGGCGTAGGCCATCTCCTCGGGGCGGTTCATGTTCCAGTCGCGCACGGGCGCGACCACGGTCAGGTCGGGGGCGATGGAGGCCGTGGTCACGTCGAAGCGGACCTGGTCGTTACCCTTGCCCGTCGAGCCGTGGGCTATGTGGGTAGCGCCAACCTCCCGCGCGGCCTCGACCAGCTTCTTCGCGATCAGGGGCCGCGCCAGGGCCGTAAAGAGCGGGTACTTCCCGCCGTAGAGCGCGTTCGCCTTGATGGCGGGGGCCACGTACTCGTCCGCGAACTCCACCTTCGCGTCGCGCACGTAGGCGTCCGCGGCGCCTGTCCGCAACGCCTTGGCCCTCACGTCGTCGGCTGGCTCGCCCTGGCCGAGGTCCAGGTACAGGGCGTAGGGAATGGCCCCCTGCTCCTCCAGCCACTTCACGCAGACCGATGTATCCAACCCGCCCGAGTAGGCGAGCACGACCTTCTTTCCTTCAAGCATGGTACCTCCCGGTAGAATCTAGGGTACTTCTAGCGTCTCGCCATCGGCGGGGATCTCGACCCGATCGGCGAGTCCTGCCCGCCGTAGTTCCTCCCCGAGCTCCGCGCGGGTGAGGAGGCAGTGGTTGATCGCCTCCATATGCACGGCTACGACGAGAGCCTCGGGTGCGGCACGACAGACCCCGGCAACGTCCTCCGCGGTCATGGTTATCGGGTCTCCCTCCAGGAACCGCGCGGCGCCAGCGTTCACGACGACGACGTCCGGTTCGTGGGCATCCAGCGCTTCCTCCACCTCGGGGCAGAAGATCGTATCTCCCGCCACGTACAGGGTCGGAGAGCCTTCGGCCCGGACCACGAAGCCGGAGACCGGGCCCATGAGGTCCCCGATCTCCCCCGTCCCGTGCCGCCCGCCGGTGCGGACGACCTCCAGTCCGTCCCACTGCAGGGCTTTATCAACAGGAGTGACCTGCCTGAAACCGGAGGCGCTGATCTCGTCCCAACCCTCCAGCTGGCACAGAATGGGGGTTTGCCTGGGGATGAGATCCCGCGCCCTACCGTCCCAGTGGTCGTTGTGAAGGTGCGTTACAAGCACCAGGTCGGTCTCCTCCAGCAGGGCCAGCGTCCCCTCGTCTCCGAAAGGCAAATCGACGAGCGGGTTACGCCTCTGGTTCGGGGTATCTGGCACGGGGACCGCCGCCCCCGCGGCGGCGAGCATGGGATCCACCATCACCCGCCTGCCACCGGACTCGAACACGAACGTGGCATGCCGCACGAAGTTTATCCTCATGACTATCTCCCCCCCGCCACACGATCTCCTACCCTGTGATCTCCGGCCCGTAGCCTACCAACGGCGAGCTCGAGTTGCTCTTCCCCGGGCAGCAAGTGGCCGGTATCGAAGTAAGAGGAGGACCGGGAGATGAAAGGGCGTCCCCCGAGCACCGTCAGGGCGGGCACAGGGGCCTGAACACCGGCACGGTCCGAACGTCCTGACCCCAAATTATTCGACGTTGCCAGCGGGCCGGGTCCTGGCGCGGCACACGTCGGCGATGAGGTTCGCAACCTCGGCCGCAGCGTCAGCGTCGGGGGCTACGGCGAGCACGGTATCCTGGCCGGCGACGGTGCCGAGTATCTTCAGGCCCTTGACCCTGTCGAGGACGCTGGAGACGGCACCCGCCGTGCCGTCGCGGGTGTGGATCACGACCTGGTTCTGGGCAGGCACGATGCCGAGGACGAAGCTTGGGAGCACCTCGATGCCGGCGGAGCCGGGGTCGTGCGGCAGCGCCAGGTAACGGCTGCCAACCTTGAGTACCCCTAGCTCGGCGAGGTCGCGGCTCACGGTGGCCTGGGCGACCTCCACGTTCTCGTCGGCCAGCGCCCCGACCACGTCCTGCTGCGTGCCGAGGTCACGCTCGGAGATGAGGCGCAGGATGAGATCCTGCCTCGTCGTCTTGTCCACGTGTGTTCCCATAGCTCCCAAAACGTCCTCCTAGGTGAGATGCTCGAGCCCGAGATGCTCCTCGTACCCGAGCGCCAGGTTCATGTTCTGCACCGCCGCCCCCGAAGCTCCCTTGAGCAGGTTGTCCACGGCCGAGAACAGGAGCAGCTTGCCCGCCCGCCCGTCCACCGCAGCCGAGAGCCTGCACCTGTTGGTGTTGGCCACGTGCGAGACGTGCGGGTACTCCTCCCGCGCCTCAACAAAGGCCCAGCCGTCGTAATCCTCCGCGTACCAGCCGAGCACCTCTTCTACGCCAGGCACCTCTTCCAGATCCACCACGATCGTCTCCAGCTCCCCGCGCGTGATTGGAATGAGGTGCGGCACGAAGGTCACGTTGGGTACCTCCCCAACCCGCCCGAGCAACGTCTCGATCTCCGACGTGTGCCGGTGCAACGGCGCCCCGTACGCGTTGGCGCTCTCGTTGACGCTAACGAAATGTGTCTTGACGCTTGGCTTTGCCCCGGCCCCGCTCACCCCCGAGAGCGCGTTGATGGTGACGGACCGTATCCCTCCCACCCGCTTTACTACGGGCGCAAGAGCCAGGATGGCCGCCGTCGGATAGCAGCCCGGGTTGGCGATGAGCCTCCCCTCAGCAACCCCGAACACCTCGGGCAACCCGTAGTGCGCCCCTCCGAGAAGCTCCGGTGCGGGATGCTCCCCGTACCACTCCTCGTAGAGCCCGGCATCGCCCAGCCTGAAGTCCGCAGAGAGATCCACCACCAGACGGGCCCCGGCCTCGATCAGAGCGCTTACCGCCTCCGCGCTCTCGCTATGCCCGTACGCGACGAAAGCCACGTCCAGGTCAGATGCCGCTATCTCCTCCGGCGCGACGTAAGAACCCTCGACGGCAAGCTCCGGATACACGCTGCTAATGCGCCTCCCCGTGTACCCGCGCGACGCCACCCTGAGCCCCCCAACCTCGGGGTGCCCCCAGAGCAGCCGCACCAGCTCGACCCCGGCGTAACCGCTCCCACCATAGACTCCAACGTTCAATCCCATGCGCCCATTGTAGGAGCTTCGGATATTTATTCAAGTTTCTGCATATTTCGGTTGACCTTCCCACACGCGGGTGCGACAATATGCGCCCGTGATGAATAAAGATTCAACAATCGGAATAAACTCTCGTTCTCGTGGTGTGGCTGCGGCGATGGGCTTTATGGCGGCCGGGGTCGCATGCGGGGTGAGGGGGGAAAGGGTAACGGACCTTGGGCTTCTCTTCTCCGGGTTGCCTTGCGAGACGGCGGCGGTATTCACGCGCAACGCGCTCAAGGGGGCACCGCTCGCGGTGACGCGGGAGGCTGTCGAGGCTGGTGGCGTGCGGGCTGTCGTGGTCAACAGCGGCATCGCCAACGCGGCGACCGGGTTGGGCGGCATCGAGGACGCGCGCGCTATGCAGGAGCTTGCGGCGCGGGAGCTTGGGATAGAGGCTGTGGAGGTAGCCGTGGCTTCCACGGGCGTCATCGGGGCACGGTTGCCGATGGACAGGATCTCCGCCGGCGTAAAGGCGGCGGCCGGCGGGCTTGGCGGCGACGGCTTCGCCGGGGCCATCCTGACCACGGACACGCGTGAAAAAGAGGCGGTGACGCAGGTCGAGATCGGGGGCAAGACCGTCACGGTCGGGGGGACGGCCAAGGGAAGCGGCATGATCCACCCCAACATGGGCACCATGCTCGCCTTCCTGACCACGGACGCCGCCGTGGAGAAGGAGTGTCTCGGGGAGACGCTGCGTGTGGTGACGGACCGCACCTTCAACCGCGTCACCGTGGACGGCGACACCTCCCCGAGTGACATGGCGCTGCTCATGGCCAACGGGGCGGCTGGGAACGAGCCACTTGGCCTCGATTCCCCTGACTATCCGGCCTTCGCGGGTGCTGTCGAGAGCGTGGCACGGGAGCTTGCCAAAGAGATCTCTCGCGACGGCGAGGGGGCCACCAGGCTCGTCGAGGTCGTCGTGGAGGGCGCGGCGGGTGAGCGGGAGGCGACGGCGCTCGCCAAAAGCATCGTGGGGAGCAACCTCGTCAAGGCCGCGGTCTTCGGGGAGGATGCCAACTGGGGACGCGTCATCACGGCCATGGGCTACTCGGGGGTCGCCTTCGACCCCGAAGGCGTAGATCTCTGGTTCGGGCCGGTCAAGGTTTTCTCCCGCGGGGAGCCCGTGCCGCACGAGGAGGCGGAGGCCAACGCCACGCTCGCCGGCGACGAGGTGAAGATCACCGCGCGCCTGGGTGAGGGTGACGCCTCGGCCGTCGCCTGGGGCTGCGACCTGAGCTACGAGTACGTCAGGATCAACGGGAGCTACAGGACGTGAGCGGCGGCGTGCCCGTGGTGATCAAGGTCGGGGGAGGCGCCCTTGCTGGCGGCGCCCTCGAGGACCTGCCCGAGCTCCTTTCGGCGGGCCACAGGGTCGCCGTGGTGCACGGTGGGGGGGCGCAGCTCACCAGGATGCTGGACGCGCTCGACATTCCCACCCGGTTTCACGCCGGGCTCAGGGTAACCGACGAGGCCACGCTGGAGGTGGCCGAGACGGTGTTCGCCGGCGGCGTCAACAAGAACCTCGCGCGCTGGCTGACTGGCCTGGGTGTGCCGTCCGCGGGCATCTCCGGCACCGACGGGCCGACGCTCGTGGTCGAGCCCGTTCCAGACCTTGGGAGGGTGGGTAACGTCGTCCAGGTCGAGACGAGGTTGATCGAAGCGTTGTGGGATGGCGGGTTCGTGCCCGTCATCGCGCCGCTCGGGGTAGGGCCGGAGGGCGCCTACAACGTCAACGCCGACACGGCCGCAGCTAGCCTCGCCGTCGGGCTAGGGGCCGGGCACCTGTTCCTGATGACCGACGTGGACGGCTTGCTTCGGGACGGCGAGACGGTAGAGACCCTCGCCCCAGAACGGTGTGAGGAGTACGTCGAGCGCGGGTTCGCCGCCGGCGGGATGGTGCCCAAGTTGCGGGCGGCCGCGGAGGCCGCGCGTGGCGGCGTGGAGGCCAGGATCCTGAACGGCAACAAGAAGGGAGTGCTCGCGGCGGCCGTCGCCGGCGGGCACGTTGGGACACTCATATCCGAAGGAGTCGCGGCATGCAAGCAGTAATGGAGACCTACAAACGCCTCGAGATAGCGCCGACCGGGGGTGAAGGGAGCTGGCTCTTCGACGAAGAAGGCAACCGCTACCTGGACTTTATCGGGGGGATCGCCACGAACTCCCTCGGCCACGGGCACCCCGCCCTCGTCGAAGCGATCAGGGAGCAGGCCGGGAAGCTCATCCACTGCTCCAACCTGTACGAGATCCCGCTGCAGGCCGAGGTCGCCGGGATGATGGCCGACGCCACGGACTTCGACCGGGTTTTCTTCTGCAACTCCGGCACCGAGAGCGTGGAGGCGGCGATAAAGCTCGCCCGCAAGCACGCTCATGAGACCTTCGGGCCGCAGAAGTACGAGGTACTGACTTTCTCGAAGTCCTTTCACGGCCGCACCTACGGCGGCCTGACCGCCACCGGCCAGCCAGCCCTGCAGGATGGCTTCGGCCCCATGCTGCCTGGGGTAGTACACGCTCCCTTCGGTGACCTGGAGGCCGCAAGGACCATGGTTGGCCCGCAGACGGCCGCCATCCTCGTGGAGCCCATCCAGGGCGAGGGGGGTATAAACGTCGCACCCGAGGGTTTTCTGCAGGGACTACGCGACCTGTGCGACGAGCACGGGGCGTTGCTCGTGTTCGACGAGGTCCAGACCGGCGCGGGGCGCACGGGGCACCTCTACGCTTACCAGGGGACTGGCGTCGTGCCAGACGTGCTAACCAGCGCCAAGGGGTTGGGCGGCGGTTTCCCGGTCGGGGCGATGATGGTCAGGGAGGAGCACGCCGCGCTAGGACCAGGCAACCACGGCTCCACCTTCGGTGGTAACCCGCTCGCGATGGCCGCCGTCAAGGCCGTGCTCGGCGTCGTGGGAGACGCCGCGTTCCTCGAAGAGGTGAGGTTCAAGGGAACGGTGCTCAAGAACGCGCTCCTCAATCTCGCCGAATCGGTGCCCGGGGCCGAAGTGCGGGGCGAAGGGCTCCTGATCGGCTTCGACCTCGGCGACGCCGGCCTTGCGCGGGAGGTCTTCGAGCACTGCCTCGACAGGGGTGTCCTCGTCAACCTCGTGGGAGGAACCACCATCCGTATGGCGCCACCGCTCACCATCAGCAGAACGGAGGTACGGGCCGCGCTCGACACCTTTCGAGGCGGCGTTTACGCGGCGATAGAGGAGACGGTACTGGAGGCGGCGGTAGCGTGAGCGTGGTAATGCCGGATCTGCAGACCTCACCCCCTCCCCCCTCACCCCTCTCCGGGCGCGACTGCCTCACGCTCGCGGAGTTCTCTCCAGGGGAGATAGCCCTCATCCTGGACGAGGCCATCCGCATAAAGTCGTTGCGGAACAGCCGCATCCCCTACACCCCGCTGCGCGGGCGCACGCTCGCCATGGTCTTCCAGAAGCCCTCCAACAGGACCCGCGTCTCATTCGAGGTTGGAATGTACCAGCTCGGCGGTCATGCACTTCACCTGAGCCCTGAGGAGATCCAGATCGGCAAGCGCGAGACGCCGTCTGATACAGGTCGCGTCCTCGCCCGCTACATCGACGCCATCATGGTCCGCACCTTCGACCACGGGGACCTCGAGGAGATCGCGGGCGCCGCCGATGTACCCGTCGTAAACGGCCTCTCCGACGCCCACCACCCGTGCCAGGCCCTGGCCGACCTCATGACCGTGCGCGAGGAGCTCGGCACCCTCCAGGGCACGCGCCTGGCCTACGTCGGCGATGGCAATAACGTCGCCCACTCCCTCGCCATAGCCTGCGCCCTGACCGGCACGGAGCTGGCCATCGCCCATCCAGAAGGCCACGCCCCGGACGACGAGGTCATCGGCCTCGCCGGCTCGCTCGGCGCGGCCCCTTACCTCACCGAAGACCCCGCCGAGGCCGTCAGGGGGGCGAACGCCGTATACACCGACGTGTGGGCCAGCATGGGACAGGAAGCCGAGGCCGAGCAGCGAAAAGCGAAGTTCGCCCCCTACCAGGTAGACGAGGCCATGATGAACCTCGCGGCCGACGACGCCATCTTCCTGCACTGCCTACCAGCGCACAGGGGTGAAGAGGTAGCCGCCGAGGTCATAGACGGTCCCAGGAGCCGTGTCTTCGACCAGGCCGAGAACCGCCTGCACGCCCAGAAAGCGTTGTTGTACCTCTTGATGGGATGACGACTCGCGTCGATGGCGCGGGTCGTTGCCGGGGCGAATCGCCCCGGCAGGTTTATCCCTACGCGGTGGTATAGGAACGAACCTTCGCGTACGGTTTGATCTCCATCGTCACCTCGCCCCTAGGTTGGCCCGTGGAGTAGGCGATCGCCACGAGAGCCAGAACGGTCTCGTTATCCAGTTGCAACCCCCGGATCACACCCTCGTCCCCCTCCTCGATGCCAAGCGCAGGCACGTCCTCAGGGATAGAGATCCGGTCGTGCTCCTGATAACGAAGCCTCGCCCCCGGCATGAACGACGTTTCCATCTCGAACCTCCTCGAATAGAACGAACAGGGTTCGAAATATAGTGGCCAACCACCCCCCGCGTCTTTGGCCCGATGCAGGAGATCTCCAGGCCACATCATGCCCACGAG
>DASUPX010000321.1:0-2866 GCA_036280905.1 Rubrobacter sp.
CCACAGGGGCGTGGACAAAGCCTACGCCATCCAGGCCGGGCGTGAGATCCGCGTCATGGTCCAGCCCTCAGAGGTCGACGACCGCATCGCCGCCAAGCTCGCGTACGACATCTCCAAGCAGATAGAGACCGATCTGGAGTACCCGGGCCAGATCAAGGTAACCGTAATCCGCGAGAGCCGCGTGAGCGAGGTCGCCAAGTAAGATGGTGACGTCTGCGCGACCACCCTCTTGGGGCGGTTCGCGGACCGCCCAACCAGCTGACGCCCGACCCTGACGGTGGAGGGCCCTTACAGAGATCTCGGCGCAGGCTTCGCCCGCCTGACCGGGGTCGAGGGCGCCCGCCGCGGCCCCTCGCGCATAGGATACGTAGAGGACGCCCTCCTGGAGCTACTGCGCAACGCCCGCGACGCTGGTGCCAGGCACGTCTTCGTAGCTTCGACCCTCGCCAGGAAACGCTACAGGACCCTCACGGTGATAGACGACGGCCACGGCATCCCCGACTCTCACAGGGATCTCGTCCTCGAGCCGGGCGTAACGACCCGTCACCTCGATCCCGTAACCCACCCCGAGGACCCACCGTCCTCGCCCCACGGCGCCGGCCTCTCTCTCTACCAGATAAAGGTGAGGTCCCTCAGCACCAGGGTCCTCTCCGCCTCGAACCCAACCTCTATTCAGGCAACCTTCGACACAACGGTCTTGCCCGAACGGGCCCTCCAGTCCGCCACCCGACCTTCGAGGACCAACCTGAGGGCCACCCTCCTTGACTTCGCCACCCCCACGATAAAAACCTACTACGGCCCCCCAGCCCGGATCCTGGCCACCCTCCTACATAAACGCATAATACAGCCAGACGGTGGGATCGAGGATTTGCGGGAGGCTGCGGAGGAGCTAGGCCTGTTGCTCTCCTCTAGGAGCATACGGCGGGTTTTGCGGGGCGAGGTATTGCCGGAAGAGCCGGTCACGAGGGATAGCGAGGGGCCTGGCTCTGTCGTCGCGCGGGAGGAGCGCGCACGCGGCAGGCGAGTCGGGGGGGAACCGGAGCTCAGGCTCGGAGAGGAGGAAAGAGCGGCCATCGCGGATATACTAGGGCGGACGGCCCGTGCCGGGTACCTCGAAATAGAGGACCTCGAGTTCCGGAGCCGTCCGGGGGAGATCTCCATCACAGCCCGCGTCTACGAGCCGGAGGAAGAGTATGAGTAGCACGACCAACGAGGCGCCAACCGCCCCGATACAGCTCTCCCGTAAGCCCCCGGGCGGGCCGTCTGTGGGGCCCTACCCGAAGCCCGCCGAAAGCGGGGGTCAGGGCGCACCGGGCGCCGGCAAGACCGCCTGCATAAGGACCTTCGGGTGCCAGATGAACGTGCACGACTCCGACCGGATGCGGCGCATGATACAGGATGCGGGCTACGCCGAGGTCCAGCGCTACGAGGAGGCAGACCTCGTCATCCTCAACACCTGCTACGTCCGCGAGAACGCCGTAGACCGGGTAAGGGGGCACCTGGGCGAGCTCAGCCGACTGCGCCGCGAGGGCCGCGTCAAGAAGGTCGCCCTGACCGGCTGCATAGGCGCCGCAGAAGAAGCCCAGAGCCTGCAGAAGACCTTCGACATAGACCTCGTTCTGGGCACGCATAATACTTACGAGCTGGCAGAGTTCGTGGGGCTGCCGACGATGAGAGAGACGTACACGCCGGAGTTGCCCGGTACAGAGGGGGAGCACAGCGCCTTCGTCACCATAATGACGGGGTGCAACTACCAGTGCAGTTACTGTATCGTGCCGACGGTCAGGGGGCGCATGATCTGCCGCCCGTTAGAGAGCGTGGTCGGGGAGATCGAGGACCTCGTTGCCGGCGGTACGCGCTACGTGACGCTCCTCGGGCAGACCGTTGACGCGTGGAGGTACGAAGGACGTCGCTTCTGCGACCTTCTGGAGGCCGTCTCCGAGGTCGCGCCGCGCGTGTGGTTCACGACAAGCCACCCATCAAACATGGAAGACAGGACGCTCAGGGCTATCGGGGAGCGGGACACCATCGTCAAGCGGCTCCATCTGCCTGTCCAGTCGGGCTCTGACAGGATGCTCAAGCTCATGCACCGCGGCTACAAGGCGGATAGGTACCGGCGAAAGATCTCGGTCTTCCGGGATGCCGCGCCGGAGGGGACCCTGAGCACTGACATCATCGTGGGCCATCCCGGCGAGACCGAAGAGGACCACGAGCAGACGCTCCGGCTCGTCGAGGACTGCGAGTTCGACTCGGCCTACATCTTCAAGTTCTCCCCCAGACGAGGTACAGAGGCCGCCGCCCTCCCCGGTATCGTCCCCGACGCCATCGTACAGCGCCGCTTCGTGGAGGTGCTGAGGGCCGTCGAGCAGAACGCGTTTAGGAGAAACCAGCGCAAGGTAGGCGGTGTTGAGGACATCTTCGTCCGTCACGGCGCCACGGAGGATGGCAAGGCCATCGGCGAGACCTGGAGCGGCCACGCCGTCCACGTCGCCACCGAAGCCGCACCCGGCACCTATGTCAGGGCGACCATCCATTCCGCGGGACCCCACGTGCTGTACGCCCAGACAACCAACTAGGTACCACGAAGGCGGCGTCTCACATGCCAGAGTGTTTCGTCGTCTGCGGGCCCACAGCCAGCGGGAAGAGCGAGCTCTCCGATGCATGGGCTGAGAAGCTCACGGTGGGAGAAGGGCATCACGTCCCAACGGCCGTAATCGATTCCATGCAGGTCTACCGAGAACTACCCATAATAACCAACCAGGCCAGGCGCAGGGCGGCCGGGCTTGTTGGGGTGGTCTCGGTGCTTGGTAAGTGGAGCGTGGCGGCACACAGGGCCGGCGTGCGGGAGCTGGTAGCCGGGGAGAAC
>DASUPX010000322.1:0-2084 GCA_036280905.1 Rubrobacter sp.
ACGCCAAGCCCCCGTGGCGGCGGGCCCTGATCATTCTGGCAGGGCCGGCGGCCAACGCGGTCGCGGCCGTCCTCATACTCGCGTGCGGCTACATGTTTCAGGGGGTCGTCACCGACGTCAAGCCCGTAGTAACCGAGGTAGAGCCCCGTTCAACGGCCCAGGAGGTCGGGATCAGGCCGGGGGACCGGATCGTGGAGCTCGATGGTAGCCCGATAAAGAGCTGGGACGGGTTTCAGCGGAATATGGCGGATAGAGAGCCCGGCGAACAGGTCGGCGTTACCGTGGTTCGTGACGGCGAGCAGAAGACCTTCGAGGGCGAACTGGGGAGCGATCCGCAGGATAACCAGCAGGCGCTTCTGGGGGTAAGGCCGGAGGTCGAGACCACCACCTACGGCCCCCTGCAGTCGCTGGGCCTCGCGGTAGAGAGGTGCGTGCAGATAACCGCCAAGCTCGGGCAATTCGTCGGGCAGCTCGTCACCGGAGAGAAGGACCTCTACGAGAACGTTACGGGCCCCGTGGGCATCACCTCGGTCGGGAGCACGGCCGTAAGCCAGGGATTCTTCCTGCCGCTTCTGGCCCTGATCAGCCTCAACCTCGCGCTGTTCAATTTGCTTCCCATACTGCCGCTCGACGGTGGTCACCTCTTCTTTATAGCGGCCGAGAAGTTGCTGGGCAGGCCGGTAAGCGAGCAGACGATGGGCAAGGTCGCAGCCTTCGGCCTCGTGCTGGTCCTTGCGTTGTTCCTGTTTGCGACGTACGCGGACCTGAGTAAACTGTTCACCGGGCAACCCTTCATACCGGATTAGAATACTTTTGAGACGATTCGTGGGAGTGAGATGACAGAGGCAGCAGTACGAGAACGGCCGGTAACGAGCCGGCAGATCAAGGTCGGCGACGTGCCAATCGGTGGCGGAGCCCAGGTGGCTGTGCAATCGATGACCAACACGATGACCTACGACGTGGAGGCCACGGTGCAGCAGGTCTACGACCTGAACGCCGCCGGGGCTGACCTCGTGCGCGTCTCGGTAAACGGCTCGAAGGCGCTGAAGGGCTTCCGGGAGGTCGTGTGGCGCTCGCCGGTCCCCCTTATCGCGGACATCCACTTCGACTACCGTATGGCGCTCGGCGCCGCTGACGCGGGCGCCGCCTGTGTACGTATCAACCCCGGTAACGTTGGCAACGACGACCGCTATCGGCAGGTCATCGAGAAGTGCCAGGTGACTGGTACGGCCATGCGCATTGGCGTGAACTCCGGGTCTGTGGAGAAAAAGTACTGGGATCTTCCGAAGGCGGAGGCGCTCGTGGCGAGCGCCCTGCACAAGGTGGAGATCGCCGAGGAGATGGACTTCTTCAACTTCAAGGTCTCGCTGAAGGCCAGCCACGTCCCGGAGATGGTCGAGGCAAACAGGAAGTTTCGCGAGCACTCCGACGCCCCGCTGCACCTCGGCGTTACCGAGGCCGGGACCAGGCTTCCAGGCGCCATAAAGAGCGCGGCGGCGCTGGGGCAGCTCCTCCCCTACGGCATAGGGGACACCATCCGCATCTCGCTCGCCGAGGATCCGGTAGAAGAGATACCGGTCGCCTACCACATCCTGTCAGCCCTCGACCTCAGGCATCGCGGCCCGAACGTTATCGCCTGCCCGAGTTGCGCCCGCACGCTTGGCTTCGACGTGATCGGGATGGCCGCCAGGGTCGAAGAGGGCCTGAAACCCTTCGAGGATCACTTCACGGTCGCCGTCATGGGTTGTGTGGTCAACGGGCCGGGCGAGGCGCGCGACGCGGACTACGGGGTAGCCGGCGGCAAGGACGACGGTGTCATATTCTCCAAGGGCCAGCCCCTGCGCAAGGTGGGGCGGGATGAGATCTACGACGCTCTCTTCGAGGAGATAGCGAAAGACGGCCACAAGTAGCCTGAAGGGGCGTCAAGCCAGAGCGTCGACTATACCTGCGGGGCCACTGTGGCCAGGAACGGCTGACAGCCCAACCCTCTGAAGCGCTTCGAGACCTCGTGGGCCGGGGTCTCCTCCCTGCCCCCAGCTCAGACCGTTGTCTTCGTTCAGTGGCCGGAGTATGATGCATTGGTA
>DASUPX010000323.1:0-8156 GCA_036280905.1 Rubrobacter sp.
AGCAAACTCGCCACCACCGTAATCAGCGCCAGCAGAACCTTGCGCTCCGTTGTCAGTTGCATCGTTCGTATCTCCTTTGTAGTTTGCGTTGGCTCTTTAACTACGCCTCAGTACCTCATCGGTTCACCCCTTTCCTTCTAGGCGAGATCCTCGGCACACGCTGCGTAAGGGCTGCCGCGCCTCCCTGAGGTTTTCCGGTAGGAACGTCATCTTCGGGCGCCGAACCACAGCGATGCTCCTCTGGTGATGCCGGCGTCCATCGGGGATCGCACCGCGTCCGAGGCATGGTCCGTCCCTCTTCCGCGGGGAGGGGTTGCATCGTTCACGTCCTCCCCGGCCACGGCATTGGGCGGCCGGGGCCGCACGAGCCGGATCAGTTGCCGGATAAGTGGGGCTCCTGCGCCGACCGTGGGTGGAGCTACGTGCGTGGCCGCGCCAGTGGAACGGCTGTCGGCGGTTTCGCTGATCCTTTCGGTCTTCCTCATCTCTGTTCTCCTCGCTTCAGCGGTCCTTGTATTGGATGCACTACGGCTTCAGCGGCGGAAGGTCCGCGCAGAGGGCCGTCACAAAGGTCACGGTGCTGATGCCGTTGTCCTTGACCGCCACCGACCATCCGATACCGGAGACAAGCGGTTCGCTGGATATCACGGTGTCGTCGGCGCTGGCATCAAATCCTCCGCCCAAAAGCGTGTCTCCTCGATCGCATTTGGCCTCGGTACCCTCTATATCGCCTCCGCCCTCACCCTCCAGGAGTTCCGACACCGTATAGGACTCGGTAGGCACGAAAGCCCTCGAGTCCTTGCCGTCCAGGCGGTCCGCGTTCAGGCCGTTGACCCTGGCGTTGGAGTTGACGTTCATGGGGGCCTTGCCCTCCTCGACCCGCAGGTCGAGGGCCGGTCCGCCTCCCTTGTTGTTGATCCTGAGCAAGGTGCCCGAGGTGCTGCCGAGCAACGTGCTCATCTGGTCTATGGTGTTGGTCCTGCCCAGCTTGAAGGGATCTCCCGGTACCGCGCCCAGGGCTGTGGTCGCCACGCCAAGCACCACGGCGAGCATGACCGCCACGCCCATCGCTGTGGCCGTCCCACGGCCCAGCCACAAGATCCTCGCGATAACCTTCTTTGTCTGGCTCATCTGTCCTCGTTCCTCTCCGTTCGTGATGGCCGTGCCGTCAGTTGGCCTTGCGGGTCCAGGCGCCCACGAGGTCCGGAAACTTGACCACGCCACCGTTCGCGACCGTTTCGGTGCGTAGGCGGTCGGCGAGCGTGTCGATGCCGACTTTCTCCGCGGTAGCGACGCCGGAGGCCAGGACGAGCGGGAGCATGCTTCTGATGGTGGCCGCGATGTTCTCGTAACCCTCCCAGTCCGGGCCGCCGCCGGCCGGAGAGGCTATCTGCATGTTCGGCTCGGGAAGGCCGGCCTCGATAAAGATACGGCGCAGGTCGTAGCCCATGGCCATGTTCAGCCCGGCCTGCCGGGCCGCCGCGCGCACCCAGTCGTAGACCTCCTGCCAGATCCGCATCGGCGGAAAGGACTGGACGGAGTTCGGCGTGAAGTTGTAGTCCTGGAATGCCACGATACCCTCGGGCTCGAGACGCTCTGCTAGCGAACGCAACGTCTCCGTCGGATCCGCCACGTAGAGCAGTACCAGCCTGCCGACGATCGCGTCGAACCCGTCTCCGAGGTCTGCTGATCGGCACTCGCCGGCCACGAACTCCGTGTTGGTCAGGCCGGCGAGGCTTGCACGGGCTCGTGCCGTTTCCAGGATCTCCGGGTTCGTATCCACGCCCACGACGCTACCGCCTGGGCCGACGAGGTCCGCCGCCAGCAAGGCGACGTCGCCCGCCCCCGAACCGACGTCGAGCACCCTCATCCCCTCCGAGATGCCGGCCTCCCTCAGGAGAAAGCCGGTAAAAGGGTTCAGGAAACGGGACTGCTGGATCAGACGCCGTGTCTCGGCGTCGTCGCGTCCCAGCCAGTAGGTGAGGTCCTCTTTCCTGTGATCTTCCACGGTCATCGCTCGATCCACCTCCGCAGGGTTGCTGTTCGCTGCCAGGGGCACGTTAAGCTGCGGGCGGACGGAGGGAATCGGGAGGATTACTGATTCAGATGAGGGGAGCCGGAATAGCGAAAACTACCCAGTACGAATTACGTCGGGCTACGAAGCCGTCTTCGGCGGCCTAGATGAGGCCCAGCTCTCCGGCCTTGTGGGCCGCCGCGGTTCGTCCTCGCACCCCGAGCTTGCGGTAGACGGAGCTGAGGTGGTGTCCCACGGTGTGACGGCTCAGGTAGAGGCGCTCCGCGACCTGCACGTCGGTCAGGCCCCCGGCCACCAGAGAGAGAACCTCTGCCTCGCGGGCACTGAGAACGGTCCCGGAGGGAGAGCCCTCTGACGCGCCCGGCTCTTGCAGTGCCAGGGCAACGGCCTCCTCCAGGGAGGTCGCCCGGCCCTCTTCCCAGGCCGCCATACCCTCCTTCTTGCCCAGGGCCTCCCAGGCCGGCCTCAGGCTGCGCTGAAAATGGTTCTCCGAGCGGGGGCCAATCGACACGCCGTAGACCTGGCGCAGCATGTCCGTCGCACCTCCCAGCCTGAGGGATCGCGACGCCTGCCCCTGGGCCGCGGCCAGGCGCGCGTAGCCGTCCAGCATGTACGTGGCGCCCCAGGGGAATCGGATCACGGGCACCGTCTCGTTCATCTTCGCGAACCGGGAGAGGGCCGAGGCGTAGTCGCCCTCCTCGCAGTCGATGTAACCCAGAAAAACCAGGCAGGCGTTGATCCAGAACCTGTCTTCAAGCTTCTGGAAAACTACGAAGCTTTCGTCGAACAGGGCGCGTGCCGAGGGGCGTTGGTCTCGAAGCCAGTACACCCTGCCCAGGGTAAAGAGAGAGAAGGCGATCGCGATTTCGTCGTCAAGCCGCCGTCCGATCTCCAGGCTCTCGTCCAGAAGGGAATGTGCCCTCGTCCACTCGCCGAGCTCGGCCAGGACGCGTCCGAGCTCCTGGAGCGTGGCGGCCGTGCCCGCCTCGTCTCCCAACCCGCGGTAGATCTCGAGCCCCTCCTCCAGGCGCGAGCGGGCCGTGTCCCAGTCTCCAGCGGCGTCGTCGGCGTGCCGGTAGGTCAGCACCCCAAGGGTGTAGAGTGCCCTGGCCCTCACCCCGTCCTCGACCGGTTTCCCTGGTATGCCGAGCAGGACCTCGAGCCGGGCTCTACCTTCGGCGATATGCCCCCGAAACCACCAGAAGCGGAGCAGCGCAGCCGCGAGGCGCAAGCCACGCTCGGCATCTCCCGCTGCTTCGAGCCAGCCCAGGGCCGCCCTCAGGTTGTCGTGCTCTCGTTGTATCCGTTCTACGCAAGCCGCCTGGTCCGGCCCCGACATCTCCGCCTCGGCCTCCTCTGCCAGGGCGAGAAAGTAGCCCGCGTGGCGTTGACGGTTCGAGGATGCCCCCCCCGATTCTCGTAGCTTCTCCTCACCGTATTGCCGGATAGCCTCGAGCAGACGGTACCTTACGTGCTCCTCCCGCACTTCCGTGACCACCAGGGATTTGTCCACCAGCCGCGAGAGCAGGGGGAGGATCTCTACCTGTTCGATGCCTCGTCCGGAGCAAACCTCCTCGGCGGCCTCAAGCGTGAACCCGCCGGCGAAGACCGAGAGGCGCTGGAACAGGTCACGCTCCCCCTCCGAAAGCAGCCCGTGGCTCCAGTCTACCGTGGCGCGCAACGTTCTCTGGTGGGGCAACGCCGTCCTGCTCCCCTCCGTCAACAGCCCGAAAGAGTCGCCCAGGCGATCGGCTATCTGCTCTACCGTAAGCACCTTCGTTCTCGCCGCCGCAAGCTCTATGGCCAGCGGTACACCCTCCAGTTTTCGGCACACCCTCACGACGGCCGGCGCGTTGTGCTCCGTTGGCTCAAAACCAGGACCAGCCTCCGCCGCCCGCTCGACGAAGAGGCCAACCGCCTCGTAGCGCACGAGCTCATGGACCGGGGGCAGAGGATGGGCGGCTGGCACCGACAGGGAAGGCACGGGCCAGTTGGCCTCCCCGGCGATGCCAAGCGGCTCACGGGTGGTCGCCAGGATCTTCAGGTCAGGGCAGGTGCGCAGCAGGGCTTCTGCGAGCGTCGCGCAGGCCCCGATCAGGTGCTCGCAGTTGTCCAGGATCAGTAGCAACTTCCGGGACCTCAGGTGGTCGGAGAGCGTCTCCATCATCTGTCGGCCCGGTCGTTCGCGCACGCCGAGGGCCGAGGCTACGGATTTCGGCGCGAGGGCGGGGTCCGAGAGGGGCGCCAGCCCAACCCACCAGACCCCGTCATCGAACTTCCCGACGAGGTTGCCGGCGACCTTCAGGGCGAGGCGCGTCTTGCCGCATCCCCCGGTTCCGGTGAGGGAGAGGAGGCGGGTGCCCGCGAGCAGCCTTTCGACCTCGGAGAGCTCACGCTCCCTGCCAACGAAGCTGGAGAGTTCCAGGGGCAATTTGCCCCGCATCGCCCGTGTAGACGAGGGACCGGCCGGTTCCTCATCCGGCCCGCCGGTGCCCCCCGCGCCGGCAACCCCGAGCGGCCTCACCTTTGATGGGCGTCCTCTAGCCAAGTCGCTCTCTCATCTTCTTGTAGCCACCGTAACAGCAATCCGCAAGTGCTGCATCTCACGGCGCCAGATCTGCCGGCGGGACGGGGAGACGCCAGGCCGACCACCCAGCCGGGGTAGGATCCGGCCCCGCACGTCTTTGCTATACTGCCGCCCGCCCAGATTCGCACCATCTGGTGGGGTCTGATGGCGGCATGGCCCGGGGAAAGGAGTAGGCGTTGCATGACGAAGCCCGTCTAGCTCTCCCGGAGAAACTCGTCTACGTTCGTGAGCCAGAGACCGACCCGCGTTGCGCCCGACACGACCTTGCCCACCGGGGGAGCGTTGCGTAGCCGGGTCTCCGCCATCTTGCTCGCCGCCGGGGCCGGCAGCCGGTTCGGGGGTGACAAGCTCCTCGCCTCCTACAAGGGACGTCCGCTCGTTGAGACGGTACTGTCCCAACTGCACGAGGCCCCCGTGAAGGAGATAATTGCGGTGGTTGGGGACCTGACCGGGGAAGGGGGGGTAAGGCTGCGTCAAGTGTGTTTGCTCTACGGGGCCATCATCGCCGAAAACCCGCGGTGGGAGGAGGGTATCTCCTCCTCTGTGAAGAGGGGCCTGGCCGCCTGCTCGCCCGATACGGATGCCGCGGTCATCGTGCTCGGAGACCAGCCGCTGGTCGGGGCCGTGGCCGTGGGGAGACTACTGGAAGCCCACGAGGGGGGCGCATCCGTGGCCGTGGCGACCTACGGTGGCAGGCGGCGCAACCCCGCACTCTTCGCCCGCAGGACCTGGCCGATGCTAGGAGAAGTGCTGTCGGGAGACGAGGGGGCGAGGGGGTTTCTGGAGAGACATCCCGAGATGGTAACGGAGGTAGCCTGCGATGATGTAGCAGACCCCGCCGACGTGGATACCCGGGAAGACCTGCGGCGTCTAGAGGCGCGTGGTCTCAGAGGGCCAGTGAAACCAGAAGGAGGCTAGACGATGAAGTTGGAGAATGAGTTCACGGTCAATACGTCCATGGACGAAGCCTGGAAGGCCTTGAACGACCTGGAGCGGGTGACCCCGTGTTTACCCGGGGCCCAGCTCACGGCCGAGGTCGGCGACGAGTACGAGGGCACCATGACCGTCAAGATGGGCCCCGTAACCCAGAAGTACAACGGCACCGTCAAGATCGAGGAGACCGACGACAGCGCGCACCGGGCCGTGATCCGGGCCAACGGCAAGGACGCCCGCGGACAGGGAACGGCCTCTGCCACCATAACCTCCACCCTGAGCGAAGGGGACGGCGGCGTGCACGTGCTCGTCGAGACCGACATGCACCTCACGGGAAGGGTCGCCCAGTTCGGACGTGGCATGCACAAGGAGGTGGCCAGCAAGATAATGGGCCGCTTCGCCGAGTGCCTGGAGAAGGAGCTCTAGAGGGGAGAACAACGTGAAGATGGAGAACGAGTTCACGGTGGAAGCCCCCGTCGAGCAGGCCTGGGAGACCCTGCTCGACCTGGAGAGGATCACACCGTGCCTCCCCGGCGCAGCGCTGGAGGAGGAATCAGGTGACGAATACAAGGGCACCATGACGATCCGCCTCGGCCCCGTAACCCAGAAGTACAACGGCACGGTAAGCTTCGAGGAGAAGGACGAAGAGGCCCGTCGGGCGGTGCTGAAGGCCGACGGCAAGGACGCCCGCGGACAGGGAACGGCCTCTGCCACCATAACCTCCACCCTGACGGAGGAGGATGGCGGCACGAAGGTCCACGTCGAGACCGACATGCACCTCACGGGAAGGGCCGCCCAGTTCGGACGCGGCGTCCAGCAAGAGGTGGCGACCAAGCTGATAAACCAGTTCGCCGAATGCCTGGAGAAGGAGATCATGGGCGAAAACACCAGGGACGAACCGGAACAACCCGAGGAGACCGAGGAGCAGCAGGAGACGGCCGTCAGCGCCAACGGCTCAGGCGGACAAGACGAGGGCGAGCAGGAAGAGAAGCCGAAGCGCAGGGTCATCCAGCACGACCACGACGTAGAACCACTCGACCTCGGCGAGGCAAGCCGAGAAGCCGTCCTCAAACGCGTCGTCCCGCTGGCGGCCGGCCTCGGCGCCCTTCTGGTGGTCATCTGGCTAGTGCGCCGCCGCAAGCATTAGAGCCGTTGGCTGTCAGCGATCAGCTGTCAGCTTTTCTTGCTGATAGCTGATCGCTGACGGCGCAGCTCGTTCCCGTTTCCGGAAGCGAGATCCTACGCAGCTTCCATCCTAGAGCCAGGCCTTCCCAGCAGTTTATGACGCGTTATCTACCCTACTGCAGCATCTAGCGATAAGTCGAACGCTCGCTTCCGGAAGCGTCGATGCTCTTGCGGTTCGCAGTTGCTGGTTGGGGGTGGGTTGTGGCTTCGTATACTCATATCGTCGAGGTCATGACCCTGGGTGAGGGGGTAGGTTTTGCGTTACGGGTTCTTGGTTCCTTGGGGGGACCCCCGCACGGTTGCCGGGCTTGCACGGGAGGTGGAGGAGGCGGGCTGGGACGGCGTATTCTACTGGGATGGGATCTGCGTGGGGGCCATGGAGACGTATGATCCGTGGGTGGTTATGGCCGCGATGGCGATGCGCACGGAGAGGGTAAGGATAGGGGCCGTGCTGACGCCGCCGGCGCGGAGGAGGCCCTGGAAACTGGCCCGTGAGACGGTTACGCTCGATCATCTCTCCGGCGGACGCCTCGTGCTACCGGTTGGCCTCGGCGCCCTCGACGACGGCGGTTTCTCCAGGGTCGGGGAGCCGACCGACAGGAAGGTCAGGGCCCAGTTGCTGGACGAGAGCCTGGACATACTCACAGGCCTGTGGGGTGGCGAACCCTTCTCCTATGAAGGCGAGCACTACAGGATGGGGGAGATGACCTTTCGGCCACCCTCCGTCCAGCGGCCCCGCATTCCTATCTGGGTGGTGGGAGCCTGGCCAAGCAAGAGATCCGTGGGACGGGCTCTCCGCTACGATGGGATACTGGCAGCCGCCGTCGGCGGGGGCGCCGAGTCGCCCGGCGTCACCCCCGAGACTATCAGGGAGATCAGGGCCTACGCCGCGCAGAACCGTGAAGAGGACACACCCTTCGACATCGTGTGTGAGGGCCAGACACCTGCAGAAGGCCCCGGGCGAGCCGCCTCAATGGTGCAGCCCTACGCCGAGGCCGGGGCCACGTGGTGGATCGAATCCCCCTGGAGCCCGCCCAACGAACCGGAAGACCTGCGCGCCCGCATCAGGGTCGGCCCGCCGGGCGGCGGCTAGCGCCGCCGCGCACGCTCCGGCTTCGCCTACGCTTTCAGCACGCTGCGCCCTTCGGGCTCCGCTTGTCAGCACGCTCGGGCTTACGCCCTCGCTCGTCAGCAACGCTTCGGCTACGCCTCGCTTTCGGCCAGTCGTCCCGATTCGCATCGGTAGCTTCGACAACCCACCTTTCCCGGGTATCGAAGCTTCAAAGCGGAAGGGTGCAGGCCGCAACGGGATCTGGCTGACAGCGAGCCCTGTAAGGGCGAAGCGTTGCCGACAAGCGACAACCGCAAGGCTGGAGCGTGCTGACAAGCCGGCGTAGCGAAGCCGGAGCGTGCTCT